>JAJTGC010000074.1 GCA_021298975.1 Oxalobacteraceae bacterium | reverse complement strand
CGATGCACAGGGTGAACTGCACACCGCCGCCGATTTTGTTGGTGAGATGAGTTTTCTGGACAGTGTGATCATCATCATGCAAAGCCGCGGCATGAAAGTCGAGCTGATTCGTTTGCCTGCGATCGAAACACAGGGAGCGCACCGACGAGAAATTGCGAAGGTCGCGCGTGAGCAGATCGCCATCGCACTGCAATGCCCTGTATGATGCTTGAAAGCGAACAACTGCAAGTCAACGTTGCTGGATGCCGGCTTGCGCCTACTACTGTCCGGAACATTTGAAGTCATGCACCACTGAATACTGATGAGCGGTTTTCCCGACTGGATTGCACAGGATTTTTGCGAGCATTTAAGTCTTCTTGCACGGCTGGATTTTCTACAGATTGATCATGGACCCCAGCTTCCGCTGGTGCGACGGAATTCAGGACCATCAGCCTAAAAATCGTCACCCCAGCGAAAGCTGGGGTCCATGATCGTTAAGGGTAAGAGACTGACAAGAAGGAATTCGTTTCAGGACAGCTGTTCCGGACAGTAGTGGGCTTGCGCCGGGATGACCGTGTTACGCGGACCTCGTCGCAACGTGATCCCCGCGCAGGTCCGCGCGGGTCGGGATCCAGCGAGGTTCGAATTTTTAGCCCGGATCCTGATACTGAGGGCAGTCCACCTGCACCAGCTGCCTATCACGCAAACGAGCAGCCGAGGGCGTTGTATCAAACCCAGCGTTGACCAGTGGCCGAATACCACGGTGACATCGGCTGTTTTGCGGTTGGGTACATCAAACCAGGGTAAATGACCCACCGGTGGATTACCCGGCCCTTCCTTGGTCTCGAATTCCATATCGCCATTGGCCGTACAAAAGCGCAGTCGCGTCAGTCCATTGACGATGCAGCGCATGCGCTCCTCGCCTTGCAGTGCATCGGTCCAGCGCAAGGGTGTGTTCCCATACATGGTGCGCAAAAAGTCTTGCCAGTGTGGACCGCGCAACTGTGTGGTGACCTCATCCGACAGCGCTACCACTTGGGCGGCTGTCCATTGCGGCAGTACGCCTGCATGCACGATCAGATGATCTTGCACCAACAAAGCCAGTGGTTGTTGCCGCAGCCAGGTCAGCAATGCATCGCAATCGGGTGCGCCCAGAATTTCCTGCATCGTGTCCATCCGTCCGCGCGCGCGCGCGCCGCAGGCAATCGCCAGCAAATGCAGATCATGGTTGCCGAGAATGGTGAGCGCGCGCTTGCCGAGTGCGCGCACCATGCGCAGCGTGCGCAATGATTCGGGACCACGATTGACCAGATCGCCGACGAAGATCAGCTGGGCGTTGGGTGACTGCCGGTCAATGCGACCGAGGAGCGACTCGAGGTCGGCGGCACAGCCTTGCAGGTCGCCGATGGCGTAGGTTTCCATGGGATGGGTCGTGTTCAATGGTGATGGCGGCGGATAAGTTTCAATGTTGGGCGGTGAGGGCTGGCGCCAGTGATTTATCAACCGTTTCTGGGTCCCGGCTCTCGCCGGGATGACCTGTTGGGCAAAGGGATGACGGTATTGGCCGTCGGGATAAGGTTTCAGCACGGGCTTGCAAGCCCGTGCGCGCCCTGCAAGAAGGGATCCAGTGTCTTTCGTTGTGCACATTCTCCCCAGGCTTTCGCCAGCTTTGTGCCCATACAGGCAGCAGATTGTATACGCACCTCAGACCCGGCCAGCCGCACGGCGCATTCCCGGGAAATCCAGATCCACTAGCGTAAAATGCAACTGAAATTTCATTCAGCGGTTTTTGCCGTATTTCAGAGGTATTTTCATGATTCTGGTGACTGGTGGTGCCGGCTTCATCGGCTCGAATTTCGTGCTGGACTGGTTGTCGGCCAGCGATGAGCCCGTGGTCAACCTGGACAAGCTGACTTACGCAGGTAATCCTGCCAATTTTGCCTCGCTGTCCGGCGATGCGCGTCATGTTTTTGTACACGGTGATATTTGCGACCGGTCGCTGGTGGCGTCCTTGCTTGAACAGCACCGACCACGCGCCATCGTGCATTTCGCTGCCGAGAGCCATGTCGATCGCTCTATCCATGGTCCCGGTGATTTCATTCGCACCAATGTCGATGGCACCTTCAGTCTGCTGGAAGCGACGCGCGCCTATCTGGCCGGAATGACGGATGCAGAGCGAACAGCGTTTCGGTTTCTGCATGTATCCACAGACGAAGTCTTCGGCAGCCTGGGCCCGAGCGAACCACCGTTTTCCGAGACCACACCGTACGCACCCAACAGTCCTTATTCGGCATCGAAAGCCGCATCAGACCATCTGGTGCGCGCCTGGCATCACACCTATGGTCTGCCTGTCGTCACTGGTAACTGTTCGAACAACTACGGACCCCTGCAATTTCCCGAGAAGCTGATTCCACTCATCATTGCCAATGCACTTGCCGGCAAACCACTGCCTATCTATGGGGATGGTCAGCAGGTGCGCGACTGGTTGTATGTGGGTGACCACTGCAGTGCCCTGCGGCGTGTGCTGGCGGCGGGGCGTCTGGGTGAAACCTACAACATCGGTGGCTGGAATGAGAAAGCCAATATCGATGTCGTTCATACCCTGTGCGCGCTGCTGGACGAACTCGCACCGCGTGAACGCTCGTACAGCGAACTCATTACCTTCGTCACTGATCGCCCCGGTCATGACCGGCGCTATGCAATTGATGCGCGCAAGGCAGAACGTGAACTCGGCTGGCGGCCGGCAGAAACCTTCGAGACGGGCATGCGTAAAACCGTACAGTGGTATCTCGATCATCAGGACTGGGTGAGTCAAATACAGTCAGGAGACTACAGGCAATGGATAGATCGCAATTACGGTCAGCGCACCGGAGCGGCGGCATGAGCGATCGGCGCGGCATCATTCTCGCCGGCGGTTCGGGCACGCGACTCTATCCGGCAACGATGGCCGTCTCCAAGCAGTTGCTGCCGGTGTATGACAAACCCATGATTTACTACCCGCTCACCACGCTGATGCTGGCGGGTATGCGCGACATACTGCTTATCTCCACGCCGCAGGATACGCCACGCTTTGAACAATTATTGGGTGACGGCCAACAGTGGGGCATCCATATTCACTACGCCGTGCAGCCATCGCCGGATGGCTTGGCGCAGGCCTTCATCATTGGACGCGAGTTTGTCGGCAATGCACCGTCGGCGCTCATTTTGGGTGATAACCTCTATTACGGCCATGATCTGGATGCGCGTCTGAATGCCGCCAATGTGCGCGACCATGGTGCCACGGTATTTGCATATCATGTGCTTGATCCCGAACGTTATGGCGTGGTGGAATTTGATGAACATCGACGTGCGATCAGCATCGAAGAAAAGCCGGCCAAACCCAAATCCAATTATGCAGTCACCGGTTTGTATTTTTATGACACACAAGTGTGCGAGATCGCGGCGGGCATTCAGCCCTCAGCGCGCGGCGAACTGGAAATCACTGATGTCAATCGCATTTATCTGGAACAAAACCAGCTGCAGGTTGAGGTGATGGGTCGGGGTATGGCCTGGCTCGATACCGGTACGCATGAGTCGCTGATGGAAGCGGGTCAGTTCATCGCCACACTGGAAAAACGCCAGGGATTGAAAATCGCCTGTCCTGAAGAAATCGCCTACCGCAAAGGCTATATCGACGCGGCACAACTGCAGAAACTGGCCGAGCCCATGAAGAAAAACAGCTACGGCCAGTATTTACTGCGTTTGCTGGAAGACAGGATTTTCTGAACCCATGAAAATTATTCCGACCACGATTCCCGATGTGCTGATCATCGAGCCCACGGTCTTTGGCGATACGCGCGGTTTTTTTTACGAGAGCTACAATGCGCGCCAGTTTGAAGCGCTGACTGGTATCGCACCGCAATTCGTTCAGGACAATCACTCGCGCTCTGCGCGCGGCGTTTTGCGTGGCTTGCATTATCAGATTCGTCAGCCTCAGGGCAAGCTGGTGCGCGTGACGGCAGGCGAGGTCTTTGATGTCTGCGTTGATTTGCGGCGCAGCTCGCCTTTTTTCGGACAGTCGGTGGCAGTCACGCTCTCGGCTGAAAATCATCGTCAGCTATGGATACCACCGGGATTCGCACACGGATTTCTGGTCACCAGCGATTACGCTGAATTTCTTTACAAAACGACCGACTACTATGCGCCCGAGCATGAGCGCTCGCTGCAATGGAACGATCCTGCGCTCAATATCACATGGCCTGTGCAGGGTGAGCCTTTGCTGTCGGCCAAGGATAAATCGGCTGCATCGTTCGCGCAGGCTGAAACCTTCGAATGAACATTCTCGTTACCGGTTGTCACGGTCAGGTCGGTCATGCGCTGAGCCAGCATTTGCAAGGTTTAGGCGACGTTCATGCGCTGGGACGCGAACAACTGGACCTGTCCCAGCCTGATGCTATTCGAGCCGTGATGCAATCCTTGCGGCCGGACATCGTGATCAACGCTGCTGCGTACACTGCGGTCGATCAGGCAGAATCAGAAGAAGCGCTTGCGCTGCGCATCAATGCCGAGGCTCCCGGCATTCTGGCTGAAGAAGCCAAAAAAATCGGCGCGTCATTAATTCACTATTCCACGGACTATGTGTTCGACGGCAGCAAGCAAGGCGCATGGACCGAGGACGATACCGTATCACCGCTGTCTGCCTACGGTCGCAGCAAGTTGTTAGGCGAGCAGGCGATTGCAGCGACTGGTGTGCCGCATCTTATTTTGCGCACCAGCTGGGTCTATGGTCTGCACGGTAAAAATTTTTTGCTGACCATGCTGCGATTGGCGCAAACCCGTGAATCACTGTCCATTGTGGATGATCAGATCGGCGCGCCCACCTGGAGTCATACCATTGCACAAGCGACTGCCAATATCGTGCGTCGTTTTCCGCAGGCTGAACAAATTGCAGAACGGAGCGGTATTTATCATCTGTGCGCGACCGGACACACGAGTTGGTATGGCTTTGCACAGGCGATTTTTTCGCATCCCGCTGTGCATGAGCGTCCGGCACTGCAGCCGATCACAACAGCGCAATATCCTACGCCTGCACGACGCCCCGCAAATTCCGTCATGAATACCGAAAAATTCCGGCAATGCTTTGGCGAGCTACCCTCCTGGCAAGAGGCTTTGCAGCACTGCCTGGATGGCCTGCATGTCAAGCCGGCTTCTGAATAAACAAGGCTATCCTGTAAACCTTTTCCGAGAACGTCTGTAACTATGGTCACTGGCACCGTCAAATTAAATCCCGGCATCTTCAAGGCTTACGATATACGTGGCGTTCTGGGCGCCACGCTGGACAACGGCATTGCGTATCAGATCGGTCAGTCCTTCGGATCGGCCGCTGTCGAATGCGGCGAGAGCACCGTGGTGATTGGCCGCGATGGTCGATTGTCCGGGCCCGCATTGTCGGCAGCGCTGGCCGAAGGGCTGCAATCCACCGGCGTTGATGTCATCGATATCGGTATGGTTGCCACACCCATGCTGTATTTCGCGACGCATACGCTGGGTGCCAGCAGCGGCATCATGGTCACTGGCAGTCACAATCCGCCCGATTACAACGGTTTCAAGATGGTGCTGGCGGGCGCTGCCATTTATGGCGAGACGATCACCGCGCTCTATCAGCGTCTGCAAGAAGGCCGGCTGGCACAAGGCCGCGGCAGCTATCGCGAGCACTTGATACGGGACGCCTATCTGCAGCGCATTGTCGGTGACATCAAGCTCGCACGCCCCATGCACATTGCCATTGACTGCGGCAATGGTGTGGCCGGTGCCGTCGCCGGGGACTTGTATCGGCAGCTCGGTTGCACGGTGACAGAATTGTTTTGCGAGGTGGATGGCAATTTTCCGAATCATCATCCTGATCCCGCGCATCCCGAGAATCTGCAGGATCTGATTCGCACACTCGCGGATAGCGATGCCGAACTCGGGCTGGCGTTTGATGGCGATGGCGACCGTCTCGGTGTGGTCACCAAAACAGGCGAGATCATTTATCCGGATCGTCAGCTGATGCTGTTTGCGCAGGAAATACTTGGCCGCCATCCCGGCGCACCGATACTCTTTGATGTGAAATGCAGTCGGCATGTCGCTGAAGTCGTCAAATCTGCGGGTGGACAGCCCGTCATGTGCCGTACGGGCCACTCACTGGTAAAAGCGAAAATGAAAGAAACCGGCGCGCCCTTTGGCGGCGAGATGAGTGGTCACTTGTTTTTCAAAGACCGCTGGTATGGTTTTGATGATGGCTTGTACGCCGGCGCACGTTTGCTCGAGCTGGCCAGTCGGGTCAGTGATCCCGGCGCCATGCTCAACGTCTTGCCGCAGTCCATCTCTACGCCCGAGCTTCAGATCGCGCTCAAGGAAGGCGAGAATCACGCCGTCGTGGCGCAACTGCAGCGCGATGCGCAATGGCCGGGTGCGCGTGATGTGATTACCCTTGATGGTGTGCGTGTCGAATACGCCGATGGTTTTGGCCTGGTGCGTGCTTCCAACACCACGCCGGTGCTGGTCTTGCGTTTCGAAGCTGAGGATGCCGACGCACTGCATCGCATACAGCAATCGCTGGGTGCAGCGATACGTGCGGTACGACCTGATGCAACGCTGCCGTTCTGAATGCCCATGGATGCCATCAGGCTGCACGCCTATTCTTTGATCTGGTGGCTGGTTCTGCCGCTGGTACTGCTGCGTCTGTGGTGGCGTGGTCGCCGTGAGCCGGGCTATCGTCAGCATATTGCAGAACGTCTCGGCATTTACGCTCTTTCGCCGGCCTCACCCTTGATCTGGGTGCATGCCGTCTCGGTGGGCGAGACACGCGCCGCTGAACCGCTGATTCGACGTTTGCTCAGTGATTATCCGACGCATAGCGTACTGCTCACCCACATGACAGCCACCGGTCGCGCGACCGGTCAGCAATTGTTTGACGGTGAATCGCGCGTGATTCAAGCGTATCTGCCCTACGACACACGATGGATGACGCAGCGCTTCTGTGCCCATTTCCGTCCGCAGTTATGCGTGCTGATGGAAACCGAAGTCTGGCCTTGTCTGATCGATGCCTGTCATCGTGCAGCCATACCGATCACGCTTGTCAATGCCCGACTGTCCGAACGCTCGTTGCGAAGAGGGCAGTATTTCGCTGGCCTGCTAGGCGCCGCTGCGCGCAAGATCGATCGCGCCGGAGCGCAGACCGAGGCCGATGCGATCCGACTGCGCGCCATGGGTGCACAACAGGTCACGGTCACGGGTAGCCTGAAATTTGACATTGATCCACCCGCTGACAGGCAGGCGCAAGGACGCGACTGGCGTGCGCGATGGGGGAACCGTCCGGTGCTGTTGTGTGCGAGCACCCGCGAAGGCGAGGAGCGCCTACTGCTCGATGCCATGGTCACAGCCTCATTGCCCGAAGATTTTCTGGTGTTGATCGTTCCACGGCATCCGCAACGTTTCGACGAGGTGGCAAACCTGATCGAGGCGCGTGGATTTAGATGGATGCGTCGTTCGGCATGGCGCTCCGGCAGTCTGCCTTCGGCGGTCAACGTGGTGCTGGGTGATTCGATGGGCGAGATGTTCGCGTATTACGCCGCGGCGGACATTGCCTTCATCGGCGGCAGTTTGTTACCACTGGGCGGGCAGAATCTGGTGGAGGCACTGTCCTGCGGCAAGCCCGCCATCGTTGGGCCGCACACTTTCAATTTTGCGCAGATCACGGAAGACGCGATTGCGTTCGGTGTGGCTGTCCGTATCAGGGATGCTGACGATTTGTTCACGCAGTTGCCGGAATGGCTGGAGGATACCTCAGGGTTGCAGGATACTGCCGCGAGAGCGGCACAATTCACGCAATTGCATCGTGGTGCGACGGAGAAGACATTGCGACTGTTGTCTGAGGTGATGCGCTAGTACCGTATCAGTCTGGATTGACTGCTTGCATACCCATGACGGCAGAAGCTTTTTGCAATCGCTTGTCGAAGCAGGCGAATAAAATTTTCTGACCGCTGCCATCATGTAGCGTTTTTGCAGCAGCGAGCTGGACGCTGTCGTAGGCTCTCAGTGCAAACGCCTCCGCAATCTCTCCGGCCAGCCTCATTAGCTTTTGATTGATTTCGACGATGGCGAAATCACGCCAGCTGAGTTCGAATTGATTTCGTCCGAGGTCGATCAGGTCGGAGTCCGCAGGAGCTTCCCTGACTCGCCTTGCCATTGCGGCTATCAACTCTACCCAAGCGATTCTGCAGACTGCCACGGTTGATGCCCGATCTGCAGTTTCGATCATTAGCGCACTGTGCTCTTCTTCAATGAAGAGTTTTGCCAGAGCGGAGGTATCGCAAAACAAGATCAAGCGCGGTCTTCCTGGATAATTTTGCTGAGTGATTTGCCGCCCTCGGATAGTCGGGGCAGATGCTTTGCGAATGAGGGCTTTTTGCCATTCCAGGTCACTGACTCATCTGCAGCGAGCTCACCCAGCGGGTGGGTGTCGGCAGCCGGTATTCCCGTAATTCTGGCAATGGGTTTGTTGTGAGAGGTGACCTCAATGACTTCGCCGCTTTGGGCGCGTGACAGCATTTCGGACAGGTTCGCCTTTAACTCTCTGACAGGCACAGGCATGACAAGCTCCCTAAAATTAGTCACATTGTAGGATAATTCGGCTAATTTGTGACCACTTTTTGTTTTTCTAGTGTTGTATGTGTGGACTTGTAAGCATTCATATTCGCAAAGCACAGAAAGTTTATTTATTTGCAATTACAGGTCGGTGACATCCCCAGGCAACGGATGTTCACGGAAGCAGACGCGACCAATAGCGGTGGCGGTCAATGGAAGAATCAGGCATTGAACGTCCAAACCCAGCGTCTTTTGTTGCGTCCCTGGCGTGATGAAGATCTACCCACTTGTGCCGGAATGAATCAGGATCCTCGAGAAATGGAATTCTTTCCCGCTATTTCGGATCGTCAATAAAGTGATTCACCGGCAATGAAAATTAGGCAGAGAACGGACGATCAGATTTGGGGTTTCTGGGCCGTAGGAATACCGGGATAAGTCAGCTTTATCGGATTTACGGGTTTAAACAAAGTGGGTAAGTCATTTGCTCACCTCATTCAACCCACCCCCCAGCGACCGGTATAAATCGACTGTATTGGTGATTTTCAGTAGTTTGGTCTGCAGCAGCTGCTGCTCGGCAGCAAACAGCTCACGCTCGGCATCGAGTACATCCAGATAACTTGCAATCCCGTTTTTGTAGCGCGCCTGTGCCATTTCAAGGCGTGCTGCTTGCGAGGCGCGCACCGCTTCCTGCGCTGCGATTTCATCCGCTAGCGACGCGCGGGCCGATAAAGCATCGGCGACTTCACGGAAAGCGACCTGAATGGTTTTTTCGTAGCTGGCGACCGCGATATCAGTGCGTACTTCGGCCAGAGTCAGATTGGCTTTGTTGCGACCCCCATCAAAGATGGGCAGTACCAGTTGTGGTGAAAAAATCCAGGTGCCGGAATTACCCTGAAACAGGTTACCCAGCTCAGTGCTGGCCAGACCCGCGCCCGCTGTGAGTGATATGCGGGGGAAAAACGCGGCACGGGCAGCAGCGATATTGGCTTGCGTCGCTCGCAGTCGCTGTTCCGCAGCGCGAATATCCGGTCGGTAGGTCAGCAATTCGGAAGACAAACCAGCACCAATATCAGCGGTCACGGGCTGTGACAAAAGGTTTGCGCTTTGCGCGGGCGACGAGGCATTGGTACCGACCAGCAGCGCTAGCGCATTGATGCTCAATGCATGCTGGCGCTTGAGAGAAAGTACGGCGGTTCTCGCCGTTTGTACCAGCGTTTCGCTTTGCCGTAATTCCAGTGCATTGGTAATCCCCGCATCAAAACGCTTTTTGACCAGATCATAGGATGTTGTGCGAGCCTTGAATGTTCGCTCGGCCAGTGCGATCTGTTCAGTCAGACCGCGCTCGTTCAACCAGGCTTTGGCAACTTCGCCCACCAGCGAAACTTGCATCGCGCGTCGTGCTTCCTCGGTCGCAAAGAATTGTGCCAGTGCGGCTTCAGACAGATTTTTCACACGACCGAAAAAATCCAGCTCAAACGCCGTCATGCCGACACCGACCTGATAGATGGTTGTGTCACGCATGGTACCGGCCAGCAGTTGGCGCGAATCCGATGCGCCAGCCGTCGCATTGACAGTGGGTTTCTGATCGCTGCGCTGAATGTTGTACAAGGCACGAGCTTCGTCGATACGCAGCGCCGCCGTTTTCAGATCGCGGTTATTGGCCAGTGCCGCTGCAATGGTTTGCTTGAGCTCCCGGTTGAGAAA
>JAJTGC010000073.1 GCA_021298975.1 Oxalobacteraceae bacterium | reverse complement strand
ACTGGTCATTGCGCTGGCCTTGATACTGCCGCTGGCTGGCCTGATCTTGCTCGACAATGTGCGCCCCGTGTCGCAAGGCATCGCCGTGGAACCGGAGATCAGCGTATTTCTGTCCACCGATATTCCCGGTGGTCGGACGCAGGCGATCGGTGACGAGATACGCGGGCTGGTGCAGCGTGAACATCTCAAGGCCACCGTGGAATTCATTTCGCGCGACAAGGCACTCGCTGCGCTCAGACAGCGCGCAGCGCTGGGCGATGTCGTGGCGACTCTGGGCAACAATCCGCTGCCGGATGCCTATGTACTGAAGCTGGCCAGCGCCGAAGATGCCGCCGGTGCAGCGCGCATCGAAAAACTCGCCACCGGGATCGGCAAACTATCCGGCGTCGAGATCGTGCAAATGGACTCGGCCTGGGTCAAACGGCTGGCTGCACTGATGACACTCGCCACCACGGTACTTTGGTTGCTCGCAGCCACGCTCTGTGGCGTGGTGCTGGCGGTGGTATTCAACACCATACGGCTGCAGGTACTGACCCAGTCGGAAGAGATCGCGGTATCCCGGCTGCTGGGCGCCACCGATGCCTTCGTGTCCCGCCCTTTTTATTACACCGGTGCGATGCTGGGGCTGGCCGCGGGCGCACTCGCGCTGGGCGGTGTGACGCTGGCTATGCTGCTGCTCAATACGTCCGTCATGCAGCTGGCCGCGCTCTATGGCTCATCCTTCCGGCTTGTGCCGCCGCCCGCCGCTAACGTGGCGATGCTGTTGGCCGGCAGTGCAGCGCTGGGTGTGCTGGGTGCTGCCCTCTCGGTACGGCGCTCCCTGCGACAGCCCGGCTAAATCGAGCGGCCAGCGGCTCAGCAGCACTTCATATTTGACAACAATTTCTGGTCTGATATCCGCTCGTCCCGTATTAGCACTCAGCCCACGAGAGTGCTAAAATTCCGCCGGTCAGGGCGAAATCAGCCCCTTAAAGCAGCTTTCGGGTGCAAACCCCTCAAGGAGAAACAATGACAGCAATGTCCGCATCGTCAGCACTTGTGCCGGCTGATCGTCAGGCACTGGCTCTCGGTTTTCCCGGCAGCCTTGGTAATCTGGACGCCTACATCTCGACCGTGAACCGGCTCGCTATGCTCACGCACGAGGAAGAGGTCTCGCTCGCACGTCAGTTGCGCGATAAAGCCGATCTCGCTGCAGCGCAGGCACTGGTGATGTCGCATCTGCGACTGGTGGTCTCCATTGCGCGCGGCTATTTGGGCTACGGGCTGCCGCATGCCGATCTGATTCAAGAAGGTAATGTCGGCCTGATGAAGGCCGTCAAGCGCTTCGACCCGGAGCAAGGCGTGCGTCTGGTGTCGTATGCGATGCACTGGATCAAGGCAGAAATTCACGAATACATCCTGCGTAACTGGCGCATGGTCAAGCTGGCGACGACCAAAGCCCAGCGCAAGCTGTTCTTCAATCTGCGCAGCCATAAATCGGGGCTGGATACGATGACGCCAGATCAGGTAGATGCGTTGGCAAAAACGCTGAACGTCAAACGCGAAGACGTCATCGAAATGGAAACGCGCATGGGTGGGCGCGACATCGCTCTGGAATCCCCTGCCGATGATGAAGATGATCGTTTCTCGCCGATCAGCTATTTGTCAGCTGAGCATTCGGAACCGACGAAAGTGCTGGAAGCAAAACAGCGAGACCGTCTGCATTCCGATGGACTGGAAGCAGCGCTCGGGAAACTGGATGAGCGTTCACGTCGCATCGTTGAAGCGCGCTGGCTGGCCAATGATGATGGCTCAGGCGCGACCCTGCATGAGCTGGCGGCTGAGTTTGGTGTGTCTGCTGAGCGCATACGCCAGATTGAAGTCGCTGCAATGAAAAAAATGAAGTCGGCGCTGGCCGAGTACGCATAAAGTTTTTTTGTGCGCTGACCGCAAAGCCGCTCGAATCCGAGTGGTATCTTTTTGAGGTGGTGGTGGGGTGGCGCCTCGTGCCAGACGCCTGTAAAAAGTTTGCCGGACTGTCGACCTGCAAGCGGGTTTTTTGGAGAGGCGCTGATTAAATAAACGTAATCAAACCCGCGTCCGTCAATGCCCCCGAGCTGCCTTCCAGGCGGTGTATTCGGACGGTCGTAACCCATAGCGTTCCAGCACACCCTCATGCACCCTGCGGAGTTCTTCGATGATCAGCGCCTGCACACCCGCTTGCTCGCCCTCAGGAACACGTTCTGCCACGGCCCGCTGAATACTGGAAAGCGGCTCAAGTTCAGGTCGCGTAATCACTTCGCGGATGGTCTGCTTGATCAAATCACGCCAAGCTAAGCGAAGAGGATCGGGCTCTGCCAGGTTTTGCTTGATCGCCAAATATTCCTGCGTAGAGCGTTCGTAGGCCCAGACGTAAAGGTCACGCAGCAGCTCCACGCGAGTCATTTCGTACACACCTAGCGTGGCCCGGCTGTAGGCCTGTTCCGGCACGTCCAGAAACGTCAGAGGACAAAGGTTCGCACGGAAGAGTGGTAGATTCGCGGCCAATCGCGAGGTGCGCTTGTTGATGTCCGCAAAGGGCTGCAGGTAGGGCAGATGCACCATCATAAAGAAGGATTGCTCAAACGGATCGCCAATCTGATTCGCTTTACCCAGAAGCACTCCCAGCGCGTCATCGACCCGCTGGGGTGTTGAGAGCGGGCGATAGACGCTTTTGCCGATATCGACAGCGTGCTGGCGAATTCGTCCCTCATCTGCTGGATTGGGCAACAAGTTTTCTGCCAAAGCGCTGTGCAAATTCATTAGCGTATAGCGGTTGAATTCCGCACTATCGATGTTTTCGACCAACAGTTCGATCGCCGTCTTATGGTTCAGAATCATCTGTGTTTCGATGGCCGCCTTGCCACGCGCCGCCCTGCCATGCTCGATGAGTTCGCGCGTGTCGAGCCGAGAGTAGGTGTTGCCCTCGAGATGGCTCGATGCCCACGACAAGTCGATGAGCAGTCGGGTGAGAATGGCGCGGCTGTAGGTGCCTGCAGGTTCGTCAACGTCAGTGGTTCTGCCCATCTTGTGTAATTGGCGGCGCAGCGACTCAGACAAATACCAGGTCTCATTGGGACGGTAAGCATCGAGAAAATCACGCTGATAGCCTACTGGCTTGCGCGCTTCCGGAGGCTGGTCGATGTAAGCAAGGATGTCCTTGCTATCGGCAGACAGGGGAATGAAAGGCGGGAAGCTGTCCACTCCGGCGGCCAATACACCGCTGCCAGATTGGGTATCTGGACGAAAATAGCGACGTGCCCGACCTTCACCCAGCGCAGCGACCTGGCCGTTTTTAATCAGCTTCGCGATCAAGCGCTGTGCTGTTCGTCTCGCAATACCAGGGTGGGCGGTCAACAGTTCAGCCAGCGTCAATCCGGTCTCGGATGCCATGATGCTGGTCAGTAAATCTGTGGTGGATCGCATAGCCTTGTGGCGCCGTTTGAAGTAAATATGGCGCAATTATGGCGCAGTTTATAGAACTGCGCCATTTTTAACCCGAAAAGTGGCGCAATTCGTAGCAATATGCGCCACGGCCCTGTTATGGGCATTTAACACTGTCTAATTTTCAGACAGAAGCAACTTCAAGTCATTGAGCAGCGGTGCACCATTCTGACCGTGGCGCACAAACAGCCGCAGACGACCCTGCGTATCGAACACGTAGCTGGCTGCCGTGTGATCGATGGTGTAGCTCTTGCCATCCGGCCCGGGCACACGTTGTTGGAAGATTTTGAAGTCGCGTGCCACTTTTTCGGTCGCGAGTCGGTCGCCGTAAAGACCAAGAAATCCTGGATGGAATGCCGGCACGTACCCCGCCATCACTTCAGGCGTATCGCGTTCGGGATCAAGCGTGATGAACAAGACTTGCAGTTTGTCGGCATCGGACCCCAAGGACTTCATGATGCCGGCCATATCGGACAAGGTAGTCGGGCAGATATCAGGACAGTGCGTGTAGCCAAAAAAAACAAACACGAGCTTGCCACGAAAATCTGCAATCGTGCGCGGTTTGCCGGTGTGGTCGGTGAGGGAAAAATCCTTGCCGTAGTCGAGGCCCGTGATATCGGTGTTGGCAAATACCGTTTTAGGCAAAGGCATGCCTTTGTTATCGCAGGCAGACAAGGTCAATACACAAGCCAACACACAGGCCAGTGAAAACAAGCACTTGCTCATGATCAGAACCGCAGGTAGTGATCGATCAAGAGCGCCGCAAAGAGCAACGATAGATAAATGATCGAGTAAGTAAACGCCTTGCGTGCGATGAGATCATTGTAGTGACGGTAGATGCGCCAGGCATACCAGAGAAAAATGGCCCCCAGAATGACCGCGCTCGCCAGATAAATCAGGCCGCTCATGCGTACCGCGAACGGCAGCATGGTGGTGGCGAACAAAATGATGGTGTAGAGCCAGACATGAAAACGCGTGAACTCCATGCCGTGCGTTATGGGCAGCATGGGCAGACCGGACTTTGCATAATCATCGCGACGGTAAAGCGCAAGCGCCCAGAAATGCGGCGGCGTCCAGACGAAAATGATCAGTACCAGTATCCAGGCCTGCATCGGCACATCATTGGCAATCGCCGCCCAGCCCAGCGCGGGAGGCATCGCTCCCGATAAACCACCGATGACAATGTTCTGCGGTGTCGCTGGCTTGAGGATGATGGTGTAGATGACGGCATAACCCACGAAGGTGGCGAAGGTAAGCCACATCGTCAACGGGTTGACGAGGTTGTACAGCACCCACATGCCTGCACCGCCAATCACCCCTGAAAAGACAAGCGTTTGCGGCACCGTGATTTCTCCTCTCGCCATAGGTCGGCGAGCGGTGCGCGCCATGCGGGAATCGATTTCGCGCTCCACCAGACAATTCACGGCAAACGCAGCACCGGCCAACAACCAGATGCCAACCGTGGCTGCAATGAGCAAACGCCAGTCGGGCAGCTCAGGGGTTGCAAGGAACATGCCGATCACAGCACAAAAAACGGCCAACTGCGTGACCCGGGGCTTGGTCAGCGCCCAGTACTGGGCTACGCGATTGGGTTGTACGGTGAGGGTGGTCATGACGGATCGATCATGCAGGCAAGTGGCTGGCCCGGAATTCGGTGAACTTGTCCACAGGCTGTGAGAGACGGTAGTTTAGCATGGTGATCAAGAGCACCATGAGCGCCGCCCCGGCGTTATGCAGCACGGCGATCGTCAGTGGCCAATTAAGTAATACCGTGGCCATACCGGTGCAAAACTGCAGCAGTATCAGCCACAACAAGGCGCGTCCCAGACGCTCGATGCCCGGGGTTTTCCAGGCGCGATGCGCAATCCATGCGACCAGACCAACGACGACGACCGCAAACAGTCGATGCACCCAGTGAACGGCCACCAGCGCATCAAAAGGCAGATAATCGCCGGCAGCGGTCATGCCCAAGGGCCGCCATAAAGTGAATCCGTGGGTGAAGTCCATGGCCGGCATCCAGTCTCCCTGACACAAAGGAAAACCACCGCAGGCAAGTGCCGCGTAATTGGTGCTGACCCACCCACCCAAGGCAATTTGCATAAAGGCCACGACCAACGCCAGCGCTGCGGGCAGACGCAGTGCGCGGGCGGCATCGGGTACAGGTGAGGGCTCGCTTTGTCGTAATGCATGCCAAGTCAGCAGCGCCAGCAAGGACAGCCCCAGCAAAAGATGAATCGTCACGATGACCGGCTGCAGTTTGAGCGTGACGGTCCATGCACCAAACGCGCCTTGCAAGCACACAAAGAATAATAGAAACGCAGGCAGCCGCGGCGCGTATCGCGCTGCATGGTTTAAACGCCAGAGCCGCCATCCCACCACCAGCGATACAATGATCAGCACGCCCACGCCCATGGCCAGATAGCGATGAATCATTTCTATCCACGCTTTGAACACGGTCACAGGCCCGGTTGGCATCAAGCTTTCAGCGGCGCGAATATCCTGATGAGCAAGGAAGGGGTTGGCCTCGCCATAGCAGCCGGGCCAGTCCGGGCAGCCGAGACCGGAATCGGTCAGCCGCGTGAAGGCACCAAAGACAATCAGATCAAAGGTGAAAAACACGGTCACCCACGCCAGCTTTTTATAGCGATCGGTGCCGCGCGACAAATAGACGATCGTCGCGGGTACCAGCGCCACCAGCAGCGCTTTGAGGGCAAGTCCGATCAGCATGGATTCATCCTATGCGGGAGGCCTTGAGCAGACGCGAAATGTCTTTCTTGATTTTGTTGGCGTCAGGGTCTTTGGGGAAACGCATCATCAAATTGCCCAGCGGGTCGATCAGGTACAGATGGTCTGCCGGCTGCGTGCCTGCTTGTACGGGCAACCAGGCCGCCAGTTTTTTGGGATCGACGCGCAGCAGGCGCGTGCCGTCGTACTGTTTCATCAATGCCGTATCGAGCGGCGCATCATCGGTGACCAACCACACGCGCTCGATACGATCCATTTCTTTGCCTTGGGTCAGGCGCAGCTGCCGCATGTAGTAGAGCTTGTCGGTGCAGGGTTTGGCACAGGCGGCCTGATCCACCTGCAGCAAAATCCACTTGCCGGAAAATTGTTCAAGCGACGCAGATTGCCCATCAAGTTGTTGCAGCCCCAGCTCGGGTATCGGATGGGCGCGCGGATCGATCAGATCACCGTAATTCGTGCGACCCTCGGGCTTGATCACGTAGTACGTCAGGTAGGAAAAAATCAGCGGTGCCGCGCACACGGCGAGCACGATGAACAGCATGCGATTACTGCGTTTGTTGCCTGCAGCAGTTTTTGCTTCAGGCGTTGGGCTTGCTTGCACGTCGAAATCCAGTCACGATAAAAAACAAAAAAACGGCAGCCGACAGGGCATACCATTGAAATGCATACCCACGGTGCGTATCGACACCGGCGGAGGGCCGGGGCCAGTCCCGTGCAAGCCCATCACCCAGGTCATTGGTTTGTTCGATTATAAAATTATCCAGGGGTAGTTTGCTGGCAACAGCCAGATCGGCGATCCGTAGATTCTGCACGATCGCCCCCGGCGTCAGTGCGGGCGTCTCGCCCAACTGCATGAGTTTTCCAACCGAGGCGCGCGCCAGGCCAGTGACCGTGACATCCCCCGGTGGCACCAGGATACTCGGCAGCCGCTCGCGATCCAAAGGATCGCGCGGAAACCAGCCGCGCAACACCAACACCACCCGCTCGCTGCCTGCAACACGCAATGGCATCAGCAGATAAAACCCGGCTTTGCCGTTAAGCGGACGGTTGTCCAGATAAATCGGCCAGTCTTTGACGAAACTGCCGTTAACCACCATTGGCCTGAACTCTTCGGGGGCTGCGCGCTCAGGCAAGGCTGTCACCGGCAGCGGATCAAGCTGGCTGCGCGCGGCGATGGCGTCTGCGATCGCGATTTTTTCTTCTGCACGTCGGGTTTGCCAATTTCCGAGCGCAATACCGGTCCCCGCCACGAGCAGGGTCGCAATCAAGGGGATCCAGCGCAGACGAAAGTGCAATCGCATTACAATGGGACGTTCAATAAAATAAAGAGGTCGGTCTTGCCGGTGCGCTGGTGATGTCCGGCGTCATTCATCATGAAAATTCTGGTTGGTATCGCCTTCATTCTCATCATTGGCAGTCTCGCGTCGGCGCTGATATTCCTCATGCGCGACAAGGGACGTAGTAACCGTACCGTACAGGCGCTGGCATTTCGGGTCGGATTTTCCATTGTGTTGTTTGTGATGATTCTTGTCGCACACAAGCTGGGTTGGATACAACCGACGGGTATTGCGTATTGACCTGCATCCCTGTCTCGATTCGCGAGATCTCACCATAAAATCTATTTTTCATACCCGCAATGAACAAAAAGCCGCACCGAAGTGCGGCTTTTTTCATGTTTGTTGCAGTTACAGCCAGTAGACCACGACGTACAAGCCCAGCCATACGACGTCAACAAAGTGCCAGTACCAGGCGGCGCCTTCAAACGCAAAATGATGGTCGGGAGTAAAGTGACCCTTGAGCACACGATACAAGACGACGGAGAGCATGATCGCGCCCATCGTCACATGAAAGCCGTGAAAACCGGTCAACATGAAGAAAGTCGAACCGTAAATACCGGAAGTGAGCTTGAGATTCAAGTCGCTGTACGCATGCGCATACTCGTAAGCCTGAAAGCCCATGAAGATCGCGCCAAGCAGAATCGTGGCAAACAACCAGATCGCTGTCTTGTTGCGCTCACCTTCGCGCAGTGCGTGGTGCGCAATGGTCAATGTGACGCCTGAAGTCAGCAACAGCGCGGTGTTGATCGTCGGGATCCAGAACGGACCCATGGTCCCGAATTTTTCAATAACGCCTGCCGGACCCGTGTTACCCCAGTTCGCCGCAAAATCAGGCCAGAGAAATTTGTGATCCAGATCTGCCAGCCAGGGCATGCTGATCGATCGCGCATAAAACAGCGCGCCAAAGAACGCACCGAAGAACATCACCTCGGAAAAGATGAACCAGCTCATGCTCCAACGATAGGAAGTGTCAATGCGCGCGTTGTACATGCCGCCTTCGGATTCGGCAATTGCGTCGCCAAACCAGTAATACAGCACGACCAGTGCGGAAAGAATGCCGGCAATATTGACCGCCTTGCCCCAGCTCACACCATTGACCCAGGCTGATGCACCAGCCATGGTGACGAGCAGTGCCGTGCCCATCAGCACAGGCCATTTGGATGGCTCGGGTACAAAATAATATGGCGCTTGGCCTTGTTGAGTGCTCATCTGCTTCCCCTGATTACGATGTTCAAAATTAAACGCCTGATCACGGCCGTTGTTTACGCTTATTTTGCCACGACCATTTTTACCAACATCAGCAGCGTCAATACAAACAACCCTGCTGCAATAATGCCTGCAATGATGACATGCACCGGATTAAGCTTTTGCGCGTCTTCCTCGTAGGCGCTGTTTTTACGCACGCCAAAAAACGACCACATGACCGCTTTCACCGTGGCGACAAACGACATTTGCCGCCGGCTTGCTTCTTTCAGTTCATCCATGCGATCACTGCCTTTCAGCTTCCCTTGCCTGCCGCCCCAACCTCGAAGAAGGTATAGGAGAGTGTGATCGTTTTTACATTCTTTGGCAGCGCCGGGTCGACGTAAAAGCTCACCGGCATTTGCCGCGCCTCATTGGGCGCCAGTGTTTGCTGCTTGAAGCAAAAGCATTCCATTTTCTTGAAATACTGTGCCGCCTCCTGGGGGGCATAGCTGGGAATCGCTTGCGCGTCCATGGCTCTGCCCTGCGTATTCACGACTTCATACACCACTTGCGCCATCTCACCCGGGTGCACCTGGACACTGGAGACCACAGGTTTGAATCGCCACGGGCCGGTGGTATTGGCGTCGAACTCCACCGTGACCGTGCGGCTGGTGTCGACTTGGGTATTCGACGGGCCGACATCGTTCAGGGTTTCCTGCACCGCCAGCACGTTAATGCCGGTAAGTTCACAAATCTTTTTGTACAGCGGTACCAGCGAGTACCCAAAACCAAACATCAGAACCGCCGCCAGCATCAATTTTCCGAGCATGCGCACATTCCTGCGGCTGCGGCGCTGGCTGCCTTCCTGCCCTGTCACCGCCACCGTCAGCTCGGAAACAGCGAATGCTTGAGAATGACGCCTGCGAAAAATACCACTGCAATCGACAGCAGTATCAGCGCTGTGCGCAGATTGGGCGGC
>JAJTGC010000072.1 GCA_021298975.1 Oxalobacteraceae bacterium | reverse complement strand
ATCATTTTGGCTGGGATGCACGGGGCGAGTGTCTGCTGGAAGGCACGACCTCACTGCGCGATGTGAACAAGCGGCTGAATCTGAATCTGCCGCTGGATGGGCCGAAGACGCTGAATGGCTTGTTGCTTGAGGAGCTGCAGGATATTCCAGAGGCGAGTGTGAGTCTGAAGATGGCGGATTGTGTGATCGAGATTGTTCAGGTGCAGGAGCAGTCTATTAAGATGGTTAAGCTTTATCGGGTGGGGTAGCGACATCTCCAACTGTGATCGCTAATGAGTTGCCGTGTAAGGTCAGCCCATCAACCGTGGCACAAATCTCTAATTTCCCTGCTGCGGATACAGGAAAGCCGGAAAATCCAACAATAAACTGCATGGTGTACCCCTCTTCCACACCTTGGTCCGACGTTTGGGAGATTGTTTGCAAAAACTCCCGGGGAGGATTGATCGTTTGCACGATTTCACTGCCCAAATGCACCTCAAGTTTGACGGACTCGGGGGTCTTATCCGGCGGTATCCGCAAATTGGCGATGATCGCTAATTTCGGCAGATGTGCTGGCACCGAGGGGATTCGCAGCCCCCCCTGAAAAACACCAATGATCGACATCTGGCCGTTCATCTCCTGCCGTACATCTTCGGCATACAGACAAAAAAGATACGGCGCATTAAACACGGCCAGCTCCCGCTGTATTTGTTGCTTCGACTGCTGCAATAACTTCGCGGATATCTACGCCAAGCACTGCAGCAAGCTTTTGAAGGGTGGATAAGCTTGGGTCACCCGGTTTTTTCTCCAAACGTGCAATGTTGGGCTGCTTCATTTCCATCATTACAGCCAACTCTGCCTGAGACAGCCCCGCAGCAAGACGCAGGCTTGAAAGTGGACGAAAATTCGGATTCAGTCGTTCATGGACTTCGGCGAGACGTTGACGCCCTTTTGCAATCGCAGCAGCGCGGACAGGATTGCTATTGATGCGCGCACTGCGCTCGGCCGCAGAAATTCCCCGCTTCTGTGGCGTGTCTTGAGGTACGTGCCGATTCATCGTGATGTACATCGGGGTGATTTGCAGTCCCAGAAAGCCTCTATGACAGCCGCCCAATGGATGGAATGCCGAGCCCGTCATACCGATGACAGAGATTTCGGTAGGCGTCAGTGGTGGTGTCATAGCAAGTCGCCCTAGGTTGAATCGTTAATACAAAATATTCATCGGCGTGCAGGTCATGCGCGATGAATATTCGGTAATTGAGAAGGTGTCCATCTACGCCATAAGGTTTCAGCACGTAAATCCTTCGCCCTGCCTTCCAACATGCTGCGAAGCGTTTGATCTCAAACGAGGGGTTGAACATGTAATGCCATTTTGGAACCTCATCGCAGAGTATTTCCAACATGTCGGAATCGGCCCCCAATTCCTCGATCAACGCATCAATCAGGCCCCCGTCATCTGGATTGGCTTGCACCAAGGCGTCGAGTTCATCTTCGAACTCCTCGATTGTGATCAGAATCGGCATTTTATATCGTATGAGATATCGCTTGGCAAACGATTTTGGGCTTAGATCCCTAACTGGCACCATTAGGATATCTATTTGGCAACAGCGCGGCACCAAAAGTTAAGCTGCTCTTAATCATTGCGGCTTATCGGTAATTTCCCAATAAACATAGCTGCCGGCCACTCCGCTGAATCAGCAATACCTCACAAAACGCGGCACATACAAGCCATTAAGTCCGCAAAAAATGCGGCGATTACCTTGACCTTGCGGTGAATACCCCACACAATCACCGCATGAAAAGCGGAGATAAACGCACCATCTGGCAACGCGATGACTGGCCGCACTGGGCTTATGACCCCAGCCGACTGGCGCCTTTGCTCGCCCAGGTGCATCAGGCGCAAGGCCATTTGCTGGGTCGCATGCACGATCTCGGGATGGATTCGCGCGACCAGGCAAGCTTGCGGGTTCTGACCGAGGATGTGCTCAAGACTAGCGAAATCGAGGGCGAGAAACTCAACCCTGACTTGGTACGCTCTTCTGTCGCCCGTCGCCTCGGCGTGGACATTGGCGCTCTGGCCCCGGCAGACCGGCATATTGATGGAATGGTGGATATGGTGCTGGATGCGACCCAACACCACGACGCGCCGCTGACAGCCGAGCGCTTGTTTGGCTGGCATGCGGCCATGTTCCCGAGTGGCTACAGTGGGCTCTCAACAATTCGTGTAGGTGAATGGCGTGACGATTCGCAGGGGCCCATGCAGGTCGTCTCGGGCCCCCTGCATCGCCAAAAGGTTCACTACGAAGCACCGCCGGCGCACCAACTCGATGCCGAGATGGCGAATTTTTTACACTGGTTTAATGCCGATCCGCAGAATGACCCGATGATCAAGGCCGGTCTTGCGCATTTGTGGTTGGTGACGATCCATCCATTCGACGATGGCAATGGACGCATCGCCCGCGCGGTGGGTGACATGGCATTGTCGCGCGCCGCAGCGTCCGCACAACGCTACTTCAGCCTGTCCGCGCAAATTCAAATCGAGCGCGAAGCCTATTACGACCATCTCGAAACCACACAAAAAGGGACGATGGATGTCACCGACTGGCTGGCATGGTTCCTCGCATGCTTGCTGAGATCGATTCAGGGCGCCGAGCAAACGCTGTCATCGGTGCTGATGAAGGCACGTTGTTGGCAGCAGTGGGCCAGTGTGCCAATGAATGATCGCCAGATCAAAATGCTGAATAAATTACTGGATGGCTTCGACGGCAAACTCACCAGCAGCAAATGGGCCGCGGTGGGCAAGTGTTCGCAAGACACGGCGCTGCGCGACATCACCGATTTGCTGGAACGCGGTGTGCTGAGGAAATCCGATGCCAGTGGGCGCAGTACCAGCTATGAGTTGGCGGCGCTGGTCTGAACTCAAGGTGGAGTGACTTCACCTCAAATGTGATGGCTAAGGTACGGCTCCCGACCCGCAACTAATACCCGTCAGTGAAGCGAAAAATTATCAACTTATTGAAAATTCAAACGTCACTGGATCCCGGCCTACGCCGGGATGACGGTGGGAGTTTTAGCTTGGCCTTAACAACCACCTTCAGCCCAACGTGTGCCAGAAGACGTTGGGCGTTTTAGCGTCGCCTTGACAACTACTGTCAGCCCGATGTGTGCCAGGAGACGTTGGGTATTTTGGCATGGCCTTAACAACTACCGTCATCCCGGCGTAGGCCGGGATCCAGTGTCTCGATGACCCATTAAACATTCATGAGATGGCTCATGACTCATTAATGAGTCAAGGCGTACTTCCGTGCGGCCTAGGATCTTCAAACGGATGATGTTGTTGCCGAGGGCACAGGCAAGACGTCACATTGGCTGATTTTTTGCCCGTCGCGACCATAGACGCAAAGAAAGGCCAAGCGGTCTCAGCCCCCAACTGTTGTATGCACACATCACCCCAAGGCCATTCCCCCACAATCAACCGAGACCATCCGCACTCCAAAAAACAACAAACGGCTCACAGCGCTGACACCCGGCATCATCGGCCCGCGCCCTCAATCCTCGAGCCTTCATGTCCGTCAACCCCGCGTCCCAACCACCCGCATCTGCTTTGCCACGCGTGCTGCTGCAAGCGAAGCTGTTGACAACGACGCAGGTAGAAAGCATTACGCGCAGCAGTACCAGCGAAAAAATCCCTTTCATCGATGCTTTAATCAAGAGCGGAACGCTGCAGCCGGTAGCGCTGGCGCAGTTCTGCTCTCAGACCTTTGGTCATCCGCTGCTTGACCTCACCGCACTCGATACCCACTCCCTCCCCGAAAAAATCATTGATGACCGCCTGATGCAAACCCAGCGCGTGGTGGTGCTGGCCAAGCGCAGCAACAAGGTGTGTGTGGCCATCGCCGACCCAACACAAACGCAGGCGCTGGATCAGGTGAAGTTCCAAACGGGCTTGTCGGTCGATCCGGTGGTCGTGCCGCAGCCGCAGTTACTGGATCTGATTGCGCGGCTGTCGCAAAGTGCCGAGCAAAATCTCTCTGACATGATCGGCGATGATCTGGAAAATATCGCGCTGATTGATGAATCACCCAGCCATTCCAGCGACACCAGTTCCAGCGAAATTGATGACGCACCGGTGGTACGCTTTCTGCAAAAAATTCTGACGGACGCAATCAATTTAGGCGCGTCAGATCTCCATTTCGAGCCCTTTGAAAAATTTTATCGGATCCGATTTCGGGTCGATGGTGTGCTGCGTGAAATCGCGCAGCCACCACTGGCCATCAAAGAAAAACTCGCCTCGCGCATCAAGGTGATTTCGCGTCTGGATATTTCCGAAAAACGCGTTCCACAAGATGGGCGCATGAAGCTCGCCGTCTCGACCACACGCAGTATTGATTTCCGGGTATCGACGCTACCCACGCTGTTCGGCGAAAAAATCGTTATGCGGATTCTGGATGGCAGTCAGGCACAGCTGGGTATTGATGCACTGGGCTATGACGCTGATCAGAAATCGCTGCTGCTCGATGCCATCCACCGCCCCTACGGCATGGTGCTGGTCACCGGCCCTACGGGCTCGGGCAAGACCGTGTCGCTGTATACCTGCCTCAATCTCTTGAACAAACCCGGCATCAACATTGCCACCGCCGAAGACCCGGCAGAGATCAATCTGCCGGGTATCAATCAGGTCAACATCAATGACCGCGCAGGGCTGACATTTCCGGTGGCACTGAAAGCCTTTTTACGACAAGACCCGGACATCATCATGGTCGGCGAGATTCGTGATCTTGAGACGGCGGACATCGCGATCAAGGCTGCGCAAACCGGTCACATGGTGTTCTCTACGCTGCATACCAATGACGCACCCTCTACGCTAACGCGTTTGCTGAACATGGGGGTGGCGCCTTTCAACATCGCGTCGGCGGTCAACCTGATTACGGCGCAGCGACTCGCACGGCGTTTATGCAGCTGCAAGCAACCGGTGGACTATGACGCCGACATCCTGCTCGCTGCGGGATTCACGGAGGAAGATCTGGGCGGCTGGACGGCGTATCAGCCTGGAGGTTGCGAGCGTTGCAGCCAGAGTGGTTACAAAGGGCGGGTGGGAGTGTATCAGGTGATGCCAATCACCGAGGCGATGGAAAAAATCATTCTCGCGCATGGCAGCGCGCTGGAGATCGAAGCACAGGCGCAGCGCGATGGTATCCGGAGTTTGCGCGAATCAGGATTGGTGAAAGTGAAGCAGGGGCTGACGAGTTTGGATGAGATTTTGGGGTGTACTAATCATTAGTCAGGCTTCATTTTTTTGAAGTTGGATGGTGCACTACGAACGCTGCTGGATCCCGGCTTTCGCCGGGATCCAGCAGCGTTCGTCGCGCACCATCAGCCTATTGTCTTGACCCATAAACATCAAACACCAGAAAACCAACACCCTCAAATCAACCCACCAAGGAGCCCTGCATGACCACTGCGACCCCCTCCCGTCCCAGCAAAACCGCCAGCAATGAAACCACCTTCGTCTGGGAGGGCAAGGACAAGTCCGGTCGTATCGTGCAAGGTGAACTGCGCGCCATGAGCTCAGCCAGCGCAAGTGCAAATCTTCGCCGTCAGGGCGTTCTCACCACGCGCGTCAAAAAGAAAAAAACCGGTCGCACAAAACGCATCAGCGAAAAAGACATCTGCTTTTTCACTCGCCAACTGGCCACCATGATCAAAGCCGGTGTGCCTTTGCTGCAGGCCTTCGATATTGTCGCGCGCGGACACGCGAATGCGTCGGTGTCGCGCTTGCTGCTGGATATACGCGCTGATGTCGAAACTGGCACCAGCCTTGCGCAGGCGTTTCGACGTTATCCGCAGTATTTTGATGCGCTGTTTTGTAATCTGGTGAATGCCGGCGAGCAGGCGGGCATACTGGAAGATTTACTTGCACGACTGGCGACCTACAAAGAAAAAACCCTCGCCATCAAAAGCAAGATACGCGGCGCACTGTTTTATCCGGCGGCGGTGCTGGCGGTGGCGTTCATCGTCACTACGGTGATCATGATCTGGGTCGTACCTTCGTTCAAAAGCGTGTTCGAAAATTTTGGCGCCGAATTGCCACTGCCCACGCTGATGGTCATCTGGATGTCAGATCGCTTTGTCGAGTACTGGTATCTGCTGTTTGGCAGTATCGCTGTCGGTGGCACACTTTTCATTCGCGCCTGGAAGCGCTCGCCGGCACTGCAGGCCACCACCGATCGTTTGCTATTGCGCCTGCCAGTCTTTGGTGATGTGGTGCGCAAGGCGGTGATCGCGCGCTGGACGCGTACACTGTCCACCATGTTCGCTGCAGGCGTGCCCTTGGTAGAATCGCTGGATTCCGTGGGTGGCGCGTCGGGCAATGCGGTGTATCTTGAAGCCACGCAACGCATCAGTTCTGCGGTACGCAGCGGTACCAGTCTGACGATGGCGATGCAACACACGCAGGTGTTTCCGTCGATGGTCACGCAAATGGTCGCGATCGGTGAAGAATCCGGTGCACTCGATCAGATGCTGCGCAAGGTCGCCGAATTTTATGAAGATGAAGTCGATGCGGCGGTCGCATCGTTAGCGTCGCTGATGGAGCCGGTGATCATGGTGTTCCTCGGCGGATTGATTGGAGGGCTGGTGATTGCCATGTACTTACCGATTTTCAAACTAGGCTCGGTCGTCTGATGACAAATGTCTTGCTGGCCGTGCAGGATTCACTGGCGCCGACGCTTTCGTCTGCGTTATCGTCTTCGCTGTCGTCTTCGTTGTCTTCGATACTGCCTTCTGCGCTGGCATTCTCGCTGTCGGGCTCGCTGCCCCAGTGGCTAATGGCCGCGCCTGGCTATCTGCCTGCCACGCTGGTATGGGCTGTCATTGGGCTGGTGATCGGCAGCTTTCTGAATGTGGCTATCCACCGGCTGCCGGTGATGATGCAGCGCGAAACCGAAAACTTCATCGCCCTCGAAAACGATGAACCCGCACCGCACACCAGCCGCTACAACCTGATCGCACCGCGCTCCGCCTGCCCTTCGTGCGGGCACACGCTCTCTGCACTCGATAATATTCCTGTCTTCAGCTACGTCTGGCTCAAAGGTCGCTGCCGCTATTGTCGTGCACCGATCTCGCGACGCTATCCGCTGGTAGAGATCATCACCGCGCTGCTCTCGGAAGTGGTGGTGTGGCAGCTGGGCAGCGAGCTGAAAGGCATCGCCGCGCTGCTGCTGGTGTGGTGTCTGATTGCACTCACCTTCATCGATATCGACACCCAAATGCTGCCCGACGATGTGACACTGCCGCTGGTCTGGCTGGGGCTGCTGATCAATCTCAATGGCGGTTTTGTTTCCTTGTCCGATGCAGTGATCGGTGCGGCGGCGGGTTATTTGTCGCTGTGGTCGGTGTACTGGCTGTTTCGTTTCGCCACCGGCAAAGAAGGCATCGGTTACGGCGACTTCAAGCTGCTGGCCGCGCTCGGTGCCTGGCTGGGCTGGATGATGCTGCCGTTTATTGTGCTGCTGTCCTCTGCCGTGGGCGCGCTGGTGGGAATTGCGATGATCGTGCTGCGCGGACATCAGCGTGACAAGCCCATTCCCTTCGGACCTTTCCTCGCAGTCGCCGGGCTGATTGCGCTGTTGTATGGCGATACGCTGGTGCAGCTCTGGTTGGGTCAGGGGCTGATGATGCAGTGAGGGCGGCGGCGCGTCGACAATGAAAGTACGAAGTAAATTAAAACAATAATGGAACCAACGAGGACTTTTAATCAATTCTCTGTCGGCCTGACCGGCGGCATCGGCAGTGGCAAATCGCTGGTTGCGGATCAATTCGCCAGGCTGGGTGCCGCCGTGATCGATACCGACCTGATTGCCCATCAACTCACCGGCGCGGGTGGCGCGGCGATGCCGGCGATACGCGAGACCTTTGGTGATAGCTTTTTAACATCGGAAGGCGCACTGGATCGCGCCGCCATGCGCGCCCACGTGTTTTCTGATCCCAGCGCACGCAAGCAGCTCGAATCCATTCTCCATCCCATGATTGCCATCCAGACGCGGGCGCAGGCGGCGTCTGCTGCGGGTGACTACCTGATGTTTGTCGTACCCCTCCTGACCGAGTCCGGGCAATGGAAAAACCGGGTGGACCGGGTGCTGGTCGTCGATTGCCCGGAATCCCTGCAGTTATCGCGCGTAATGCAGCGCAACCAGCTCACTGCCGACACCGTGCAGGCGATCATGGCGACACAGGCCACGCGTGCCGCGCGTCTGGCAATCGCCGACGATGTCATTGTCAACGATGGTGCTCTTGCTGACGTGACCGATGCCGTTCTGCGCATGCACCAGCACTACCAGAGACTCGCATCGAAGCATTCGGGAGACGCTGGATAACACGCCTTTTGATGGCAAGCCCGCACAGCGGCAAGTCGGCGAGCAGCAAAAATCAAGGGCTTGGGGTCGTTTTTCAGACACAAGCGTTTGCGGTGCCAATTGATCAGCGCTTGCTCAGCCATCAATTCAGCCATCAATTCAGCAGAGAAGTTTGTATTTTCCCTTGGCTTCGGTCAGAATCACACACATTCTTTTTTGGCCAAGCCCGAGGACCGTTGCTTTGATCGTTTACGAATACCCATTCAATGAGCGTATTCGCACCATGTTGCGACTGGAAGACCTCTACGAAAAATTCCGGTTCTTCGTTCAGCAGGATCATCCGCTCCAGCATCATGTCGCCTTAGCCACGATCTATGAAATGCTCGAGGTCACGGGTCGCGCTGACCTCAAATCCGATCTGTTGCAAGAATTGGAACGACAAAAGCAGACCCTGCTCGGCTTCAAAACCAACCCCAATGTCGAAGCCTCCCGGCTCGATGAGGTGCTCTCCGACATCGAGCGCACCAGCAGCGCGCTGATTGGCCTGCAAGGCAAAACCGGTCAGCATATCCGCGAGAATGAATGGCTGATGAGCATACGCGGCCGCACCATCATTCCCGGTGGCGCCTGTGAATTTGATCTGCCGTCCTATCATGCGTGGCAGCAGCAATCCACCGAACAACGCCGCGCTGACATCACGGGCTGGTTCGCGCCACTCGAACCGCTGTTCTCGGCCATCACCATCGTGCTGCGTCTCTTGCGTGAATCCGGCCGAGCCACCCATATCATCGCCGCCGCCGGCAGCTTCCAACAAATGCTGCAGGGACGTACCTACCAAATGCTGCGTGTGGTCATCGACGCCAAGCTCGGTGCGATTCCTGAAATCTCAGCCAACAAATACGTGCTGTGGATACGTTTCACCAGTCAGGGCGGCGACATGAAGCCCAAGGCGCATGAAGGCGATGTGCCCTTCGAACTCACCCTCTGTAATTTCTGATCTGCCCGCATCATGGCCACCGTTGTAGATTGCCCCACCTGCGGTAAAAAAGTCGAGTGGACCGAAGCCAGCAAACACCGGCCGTTTTGTTGCGAGCGTTGCCGGCAGATTGATTTAGGCGCGTGGGCTGAGGAGAAGTATGTGATCCCCGGCGCGATGCCGGTGGGGGATGAGGACGAGACGGGGGGCTGAATTAGTTTTTTAGCCAGTCGTCCTTCTGAGACCGGCAAAGAACGCTGAACGCCACTGGATCCCGGCCTGCGCCCACTACTGTCCGGAACATGTGAAGTCATGCACCACTGAATACTGATGAGCAGTTTTTCTGACTGATTTCGCAGGATTTTTGCGAGCATTTAAGTCGTCTTGCTTGGCTGGATTTTCGACGGATTGATCATGGACCCCAGCTTTCGCTGGGGTGACGGAATTCAGGACCATCAGCCTAAAAATCGTCA
>JAJTGC010000071.1 GCA_021298975.1 Oxalobacteraceae bacterium | reverse complement strand
TAGGTCGACTTCTGTGCTTGTTTTTTTGATACATAGAACAGACTGTTTCTTGTGTAACATGTCGCTATGGCTATTTCAAAGTTGTGGCTATATTGAAAATAAATTTTGTATGTTGATGTGAAACTGGTCTCACGTCACTGCAATTTGTTTTTACTCAATTGCTGTGGCTTGATTGAGTGTAAAAAATTTTTTTGAGCATGAAAATTCAATTAGCAAATTTCCGGAATCTGCTAATAGTATTTCGCTCTTGCGGTCGGCTTTGAAGGATGTTTGCTTGATTATCGATACGCAACAAGAAATAAGGTTATGGTTTTTATTACTAAAAAATGACTAATTGAATCGAGCCAGAAGTTTTTATTGGCTCAAAAATTACCTGAAGTCCTTGACGGGTCAGCATTGTGCGTCATGAAGCTGAACTGGCTCTTTAAAAAATGCAGGCTGATGCAGCGTTGTCTTGTTTTTTGAATTTTTTAAAAATGAAGCCACCTGTAAAATTCAGACTCAGTTCTCGAACAGCTCTTTGCGAATAATCGCCAATGGGCAGATGCCATGCTTGCTCGTGATCCTGAATATTTCCGGAAGCTGATGTCACAGCAGTCGCCCGAGTTTTTATGGATTGGCTGTTCGGACAGTCGTGTACCAGCCAATACCATTGTGGGGCTTGAGCCCGGCGAATTGTTCGTGCATCGCAATGTGGCTAACGTGGTGGTTCACTCGGATCTGAATAGTCTCTCGGTGTTGCAATTCGCGATTGATGTTTTGCGGGTCAAGCACATCATTGTTTGTGGTCATTACGGCTGCTCAGGTGTCAATACGGCACTTGAGCGTCGTCGTGTGGGGCTCGCGGATAACTGGCTGCGGCATGTGCAGGATGTGCACAACAAACACGCGGATTATCTGCCGGCAGAGATGAGTCGGCGCGAGCGCACGGATCGTCTCTGCGAATTGAATGTCATTGAACAGGTCGTTAACGTTTGCCAGACGACGATCGTGCAAGACGCCTGGGATCGAGGACAGCAGGTCACTGTTCACAGCTGGGTCTACAGCCTTGAGGATGGCCTGGTTCGCAATCTGGGTTTGGCGGTCAACGATCTGGATGCGCTGGCGCCACAACTTGAATCCAGTCTTGCGCGCTATCAGGGAGGCGTCAAAACGGCATAAGCGGTGGTCGGTGCGACGGCTTGCTGCAGTGATTATGTGAGACCTCGATGCTGCCGCCGAGCTGGCGCTGGTCGCCCAGCGAGCGATCAGCTCAGAAGCAATGTTCCACTGCAGGGAAACGCTGGTCTTTGACAGCATTCACATAGGCGCCAATGGCCGCTGCAATGTTTGGCTGGTCATCCATGAAGTTTTTGACAAATTTGGGTCGATGTCCGGGAAAGACACCCAGCATGTCGTGCATGACCAATACCTGACCCGAGCAACCGGGCCCGGCGCCGATGCCAATCGTGGGTATCCGTAGCGATGTCGTGACGCGATCTGCAAGCGTAGTGGGTATGGCTTCAAGTACCAGCAGCGATGCGCCAGCGTTTTGCAGCGCGAGCGCGTCGGCTAACAGCTGTTCGGCAGCAGCGTCGGTTTTTCCCTGTACCTTGAAGCCTCCCAGCTGATGAACCGATTGCGGTGTCAGTCCCAAATGCGCACACACCGGTATCCCGCGTTCAACGAGCATTTTGACAGTGGGAACGAGCCAGCTGCCGCCTTCCAGTTTGACCATTTCGGCCCCGGCACGCATGAGCAGTGCCGCATTGTCCAGCGCTGGCGCCGGGGTGGCATAAAATCCAAAGGGCATGTCGGCGATTACCAGCGCGGTGCGATTGGCACGTGCCACGCATGCCGTGTGATAGCAGATGTCTTCCAGCGTGACCGGCAGGGTCGTGCTGTGACCCTGTATCACCATACCCAGCGAGTCGCCGACCAACAGGGCGTCTACACCAGTCTGATCCATGAGGGCAGCAAAACTGGCGTCATAACAAGTGAGCATGGCAATTTTTTCGGCGCGCGTATGCATCTCTGCGAGCGTCGTCAGGGTGATTTTTTTTCTGCTGCCATTTTCTGGTGTTGGATAACCGGACATGGTCATTCTCCGCGGTTAAAGAATTCACGTTTGCCACGCATACCCGCGATACGTTCCAGCAGAAGATCGAAATCGTCGCTGCTTTCGACAGGGTTTAAGTGCTCGGCATTCACCATCAGCAGAGGTGATGTTTCGTAGTTATAAAAAAATCGGCTATAGCTTTCGCACAGACGCTGCAGATAATTCTCCGAGATGCCGGCCTCGCTGGGAATGCCGCGCCGACGAATACGTTCGGCCAGAGTCGCAGGTGCTGCTTGAAGATAGATAACGAGATCGGGTCTGGGTGCGGACTGACTGAAGTGGTCGAAAAGCTGCCGGTAGAGATTAAGCTCATCATCAGCCAGCGTCAGTGCAGCAAAAAGGGGATCTTTGTCAATCAGGAAATCGGACACCACAGGCGCGGAGAAGAGATCAGTTTGCGTCAGGTCACGCAGCTGGTTCATCCGCTGAAACAGGAAGAACATCTGGGTGGGTAAGGCATACCGAGTAGCGTCACGATAAAACCGTTCAAGAAAAGGGTTCTCTTGCGGTTGCTCCAGCACGGGTTGGGCATTGGTTTCAGCGGCAATTTTCCGGGCGAGGCTGGTCTTGCCAACGCCGATCGGCCCCTCTACAACGATATATCGGTATTTTTCCAAGGTCATGCGAGAGATGATACGCGATTGGGATATCGGGACGCCCGCTGCGCTAGCCAGACTTGTCTCATGCGAGGGCGGTGATTGCGGTCGGATCTTGCGTGGCGTTTAGTCGGAATGCAGCGCAGAAGCCTGGGCGCAGTCGATTGCGTGGATGCGCTGATCCTCAACGCTGGCCAGAAAATCTTGCGCATGGCCCTTGCCGGGAATATGAATCATCGCATCCAGCTCAAGCAGAGGCTTGAGTACAAAGGCACGACCCGTCATCCGGGGATGCGGCACCTCCAGACGGCTGCTGAGTATCTCTGCCTGCCCGTAAAGCAACAAATCCAGATCCAGTGTGCGGGGCGCGTTACGAAATGGCCGCTCGCGGCCGAAGGCCTGCTCGATTCTTTGCAGCTCCAACAACAAGGTCTCGGCCTCAAGGGTCGTGTCGATACGAGCGACGGCATTGACGAAATCAGATCCTCCGGCATCGACGGGGGCGCTGGCGAACAGGGATGAGCTGGCCGACAACCTGGTATCGGTCAGTCCTTGCAAGGCCGCGATGGCGCTGCGCACCGTGTGCGTCGGGTCACCGAGATTGGCGCCAATGCCCACATAAGCTGTAACCATCGGTGTCACTGCGTGTCCCCCGAGCTGTTGCTGCGGCCGCGTCCGCCGCGACGCCGTCGCCGCTTGGGCGCAGCGCCATCTTCCTCTGGCGGTTTGCGGTTCAGTAAGGATTCACGATCGGCGCTGTCGGCTTCCATGAATTCAGTCCACCAGTCGCCGAGTTCGGCACCGACCTCGCCTGACGCACAGCGCAGCAGCAGAAAATCATAGCCTGCACGCAAACGCGTGTGCTCCAGCAGTTTGTAGGGTGTTTTGCCCGTGCGGCGTTCGAAGCGCGGTTGCAGCGCCCAGATGTCACGCATGTCGGTGGCAATCCGTCGTTGCAGTGCAAGCTTTTCGGTCTGGCTGTCGAGCACATCATCGGCGGCGAGATGCAAGGCCGGAATCGGATACTCGCCCGCTGCGCGATACGCTTCCCATTTTTCCAGGACCTGATGCCACAGCAGAGAGGCGAACAGAAAGCCCGGCGAGACTGGTTTGCCTTGTCGTACGCGCTCATCCGTATTGGCCAGTGCCAGTGTGACGAATTTTTCGCCCATGGGCTGCTCGAGCACCACATCCAGCAGAGGCAAGAGCCCGTGATGCAAGCCTTCTTGTCGAAGCTGCTGCAGACACGCCATCGCATGACCGCTCATGAGCAGCTTGAGCATTTCATCAAAGACACGCGCCGCGGGGACATTATTGATCAGCGGTGCCATCACGGATATTGGCGCACGCGTAGTCGGTGCAATCTTGAAATCAAGTTTCGCCGCAAAGCGCACCACGCGCAAAAGACGTACCGGATCTTCACGATAACGCGCTTCGGGGTCACCGATCATGCGCAGTGAGCGGCTGCGAATATCTTTCATGCCGCCGTGATAATCGAGCACCAGTTGTTGTTCCGGATCGTAATACATCGCATTGATCGTGAAGTCACGCCGCTCGGCGTCTTCGTGCTGCTCGCCGAAGGTATTGTCACGCAACACCCGCCCGTGCTCGTCTTTGGGTGCGCCGTCAGAGGAACTACCGCGGAAGGTGGTCACTTCAATCAGATCCTGACCAAACATCACATGCACGATCTGAAACCGTCGACCGATGATGAAAGCACGGCGAAACAGGCGCTTGATCTGTTCGGGCGTGGCATTGGTGGCGACATCAAAATCTTTGGGTTTGAATCCCAGCACCATATCGCGCACGGCGCCGCCGACGATGAACGCCTTGTAGCCCGCGCGCTGCAAGGTCTCTGTGACGCGCACTGCATTGGATGACACATCGTCGGGATCGATACCGTGCGCCTGGGGCCCGAACACCAGAGGGACATTGGCTTCGCCCGCGTTGGAGCCGTTGCCGAGAAGACGGCGTATGAATTTTCTAATCATTAAACAGGTGCAGTATCGGCCAGCCATGGGCTTGCGCGTGAGACGTCAGCTTGGCGTTGGGATTGGTGGCGACAGGGTGGGTGACTGCCGAGAGCAGCGGAATATCGTTTTGCGAATCGCTGTAGAACGTGCTGCGGCCGAAACCGGAGAGCGACAGATGCATGGTCGATAGCCATTGATGCAGATTGATGACTTTACCCTCTGCAAAAGGCGGCGTTCCGATAGGTCGACCGGTGATTTGTCCATTGCCATCCAGTTCGGGTTCGGCCGCAATCAGATGGGTGACGCCGAAGGCAGTGGCAATCGGGCCCGTCACAAATCGGTTGGTCGCGGTCACAATGGCGATCAGATCGCCCGCTTGCCGATGCTTGTCGATCAGCGCGAGGGCTGCGGGTCGGATCGCCGGCCTGACGACCTCAGCCATGAACTGCGCATGCCAGGCATCAAGTTGAGGGCGCGCAAAGCGCGCGAGTGTGCCAAATGCGAACTCGAGGTACTCGACCGGATTCAACGTGCCTTGCTGATATTGTTCGTAAAAGACCGCATTGCGCGCAGTGAACGCAGCCGGATCCACCGCACCGGTGCGAACCAGGAACTGTCCCCATTCATAATCCGAATCCAGAGGCAGCAGCGTATTGTCGAGATCGAAGAGCGTGAGGTTCATGAGGTCGGTTGAGCGTCGCCAAGTTGCAGCAGCTCTCGCAACAGCGGCATCGTAATGGGGCGCTGAGTCTCCAGCGAGTAGCGGTCCAGCGCATCAAGTATCGCGGACAGTGATGACATATCTCTGCGAAAGTGCGTCAGAAGATAGGGTAACACGCCCGGGGACAGTACCATCCCGCGCGCATCGGCTGACTTCGACAATGCGTCGATTTTCTCTTCATCGGACAGACCATGGACCTGGTAGACCAGGCCCCAGGCCAGACGGGTGCGTAAATCCTCACGCAGCGCGAGCTGTGCCGGCGGTCTGCCCGTAGCCGCTACCAACATGCCACCGGATTCGCGTATCTGGTTATACAGCGCAAAGGCGGCAATCTGCTGGTCAGCATCAAGACGGTCGCAATCATCGAGCAGGTAGAGAGGTACTGAGGGCGACCACACATAATTTTCTGCCGGCTGATCGGCGCTCAGGTAAAGCGCCGACCCACCTGCAGCCAGCGCGAACAGCAAGTGAGATTTGCCCGCGCCCGCTTCGCCCCAGAGGGTAATGAAGTGCTGATCCAGTGAGGTCGCCTCTCTGCAGGCGATGCGGTGGAGTATGGCGGCGAGCTCCTCGTTTCGTCCGATGACGAAGCTCTCCAGCGTGGGTGGGCCCACGGCGCCCAAGTCAAGCAGTAACTGCCTCATGGTTGATTGTAAAAACCACTGTCCAGATAGTGTCGGCGCAAGCGACCAAACACCACCAGCAGAATCGCCGAAGCGGGAAGCGCCAGCAGAACACCCACGAAGCCGAATAGCTGACCAAACGCGAGCAATGCAAAAATCACTGCAAGAGGATGCAAACCAATGCGCTCACCTACCAGCCGTGGTGTCAGATAAAAGCTTTCGATGAATTGCCCCAATCCATACACGATAGCCACAGCGATCAGTCCGTGGGCGGTATCAAACTGCAACACCGCCGCGACGATAGCCAGCAGCAAGCCAACACCAAAGCCAATATAGGGAATGAACACCAGCAGCCCCGTAAGCAAACCGACCGGAAGCGCGACATCAAAACCAGCCACGGCCAAACCAACCGAGTAATACGACGCCAGCAGCAACATGACCAGTAATTGCCCGCGGAGATATTGTGCGAGCAGGCTGTCGACTTCCTGTGCCATCTCTGTCACTTGCGCAATCCAGCGGCGCGGCACAGTTTCACCAATGCGCGCAAACAGCGGATGCCAGTCAAGCAATACGTAGAACAGGACGATCGGTATCAGGAACAGTGTCGCCGCCCAGCCGATGACCGCTGTGCCGCCCACCCGCAGCCAGTTGAGCAGGGCGGTGCTGAAGCCATCGCTTGCGGCGAGCTTGTCGGTGATGATTGCCTGAATACTGGCCAGATCGAGCCGACCACCCATACCCATTTGACGCAGCCAGCTACCGACACTGCCGTCAATGCGGTCGAGCAGTATGGGCAGCCTTTGTCTCAGAACAGGGAGTTCTTCACCCAGCACCGGCAGGACGATGAGGACAATCGCCGCAATCAGGAGCCCGACGGCGGCAATGGCGATCAGCGTTGCGATTGCGCGCGGTAGTCCGCGCGCCGTGATCGCATCCACCCCGGGGTTCAGTATGTAACCGATGATCCCCGCAGCGACAAAGGGCGTCAGGACAGGCCCAAGCAGCGTCAGCATGACGATCAGCAGAATGCCGACCGCCAGCCACATCAGCGTCTGTCTTTGGTCGGGAGTAGTCAGAATGGGCATGTCTGGCGGGGCCGGGGACGTTGATTTGGTAAAATACGGTTCGCTTCGGCAGTCTGGCACCCAAGCAGCTGCCCCATTTTACCGTTTCCTCTGCCTGATTTCCCAATCATCCATCGTTCGTGATCATGTCCACAAAGCCTCCCGTTTCTCTCTCCTATCGTGACGCAGGTGTTGATATCGATGCCGGCGATGCCTTGATCGAAGCAATCAAGCCATTTGCCAAGCGCACGATGCGCGACGGAGTACTTGCCGGTATCGGTGGCTTTGGTGCGTTGTTCGAAGTGAGTAAAAAATACCGCGAACCGGTGCTGGTGTCCGGAACCGATGGTGTGGGCACCAAACTGAAACTGGCTTTTCATCTGAATCGCCATGACACGGTCGGTATCGATCTGGTTGCCATGAGTGTCAACGATATTTTGGTTCAAGGTGCTGAACCATTGTTCTTCCTTGATTACTTCGCCTGCGGTCGTTTGAATGTGGCTACCGCTACCGACGTGATCAAAGGCATTGCAGCCGGTTGTGAGCAGGCAGGTTGCGCATTGATTGGCGGTGAAACGGCGGAAATGCCGAGCATGTACCCCGATGGTGAATATGACCTTGCCGGTTTTGCCGTAGGTGCAGTCGAAAAGTCCCGGATCATCGACGGTAAAAAGATCAGCCCCGGTGATGTCGTACTCGGCCTGGCGTCGTCAGGGGCACATTCAAATGGCTATTCGCTGGTGCGCAAAATTCTTGATGTCGCCCAGCCAGACCTGAATGCGGATTTTCACGGGCGGCCCTTGTCGGATGTGCTGATTGCGCCAACCCGCATCTATGTCAAATCCTTGCTGGCGCTGATGGAAAAAATCGATATTCACGGTCTGGTTCATATCACCGGCGGTGGTCTGGTTGAAAACATACCCCGCGTATTGCAGCCCGATCTCACTGCAGTCCTGCACCGTGATGCGTGGCAGATGCCACCATTGTTTACCTGGCTTCAGCAGCACGGTGGTGTCGAAGATGCGGAGATGCATCGTGTCTTCAATTGCGGTATCGGCATGACCGTCATTGTCGCAAAAGACAAGGCCGACGAAACTGAAGCCATGCTCAGGCAATCAGGCGAGACGGTTTTCCGTTTGGGTGAGATTCGCGAACGCCATCAAGGCGAGCCGCAGACTATCGTCGCATAGTACTCGCTCAACAATCATCATAAGGACTCGTGCGACCGTTCAAATGAACCTGCACCAGTCGGCCATTGCGCATGTTGAAGAAAAACCGGAAATCATCGCGATCACCATCGCTGCCGTCGCAATACATGATGAAGTTATCTTCGTTCAAACTGCGCTTTGGCTCGCCCAGATAGCCGTTCGAAGGCACGGATCGACGCGTCACTTGCGGCACCGGAATCCGAAATCTCAAGGTGCCATCGGGTTTGAGTACGATCCAGTACCGGCCCCCCGGTGTGACATACACCAGACCCGATCTGTCCGGGATCGGTGCCGGGCAGTGACGATTCTCCAAAACTTCGCCCTGAAATGTCCAGCGTGTCGCTACCGGGTAGCGCGTCTTTTCAGGTCCTATCTTCTGCGAAATCCATTTCATGATGTCGCGTGTCGGTTCGTAAAAAGGCGTAACCGACCCGTCATTCCAGATCCGCTTTGGATTTCTGACCAGATCACGCGCCCTCAATTGGCGTTTTTGAGGAGGTTGTTCGTCGCCCTTCATCATGCCCTCATCAGCGCCCATTGAACATCGCAGGTCAGTATGGTGTTGAAGAAAATGATGGGCATGAGAAGCCGTTGAAACAGCATTCATACACCATCGTCAAGTCACGGTATTGCTGCCAGTTCTTGATGGGCGCCTCACACATCATCCATCGCGAGGCACTGCAGCGTCGCCGATTGTCTTGTATTCGATGAGCATTGCAAGCATTGATCTTGGTTGGTGCTTAATATGCTTTGCAATTTATTTATTCAATTTTGATTGGTGTCGCTAAATTTATACGCTGCTCAAAAGCATGATTGATGTGCAGCATGAATGAAAGATCGATTGGTCGTGAGTGGCGCAATGCAGCGAGTGATTTTGATTTCTGTGATTCAAGTATTTTCTCTGACTTGAAAAATCAGAGGGAAGTTCCTGAAATTTCGGACGGGGTAATAGCGGCAAACTACGTTTCAAGAATGAGTCTCATCGTCTTGCCGTCATCTTCTGCTTAGGCAATGTATTTTTTGCTTCGATGGGCGCAGTACGCAAGATAAATTCACGAAGTAGCTGATGACCTTGCTTCTTTCTTTTGCGCTCCCTCTGACTTGCGGTAGCAGGTCAAGAGTGCATAGTTCACGCTCGTCTCGTCTTGGCGGAATAGTTAATCTTGCTTCAGATCGAGAGACGCTTCTCTGGGCATCATTACTGGTGGAAAGAGGATAATTTTTGCCATGTCGGATTCGGGTAGCTCGACAATCAACTCAGTATCAAGCGATACTGGCATCGCAAAGAAATCTCGGGCCGCTTGCACCGCTATTTTGTAGTGCGAAAGCGGGCAAGACCAGAGTGGCCAGTGGGGGCAAACGCCGAAGATGGCATGCTCGAAAATTGCAGACTTTGTGTTGACGTGATGGACGAATCCATTATAGTCAAAAACAAAATACTCTATTTCGCCATCCTCTATTTTTTCAATTTCTTTCAGCAATTCATCACAAGCTCCAAATCTATTTTCTAAGAAATCAGAGTCTAATGATGAAAGCAAATACTGACCATAAGAATTTCTTATTTGTTCAGATCTATCGATCATCTCAAAGGCACGTCGAATCTTTCTGTGATTGGGTTCATCGTTTCTCACATATTTTGAAATGTCCCAATAAGAAAATTTTAGTTTCATATTTATCTTCCTTTATCATAAACGGGGAACGCGGTTATCCTTGGTTCTTTATATCCTTCAATGCTCACCCCGCTTCGGCTGGTGCCCTCCCACTTTTTTGGGTCCGGGTGTGCTCTTTTGTTGTTCCATGCCGAATCAATTTCATCAATAATTTTTCCCCGATTCCATTCATTGGGAAACATTGTGTTTGCACCGGTTTTATTATTCTTTATTTCCCACTGTCCATCCGGCCGCTTTATCTCAACAATCGCTTGATACACCCCATTCACATCCGGCGGTGAAACAACCTCCACAACTCTGACATCGCCATTGAGAAAAGAGTGCCCGCCTGTGACTTTTCTTGATCTGGCCTTAAAGTCACCACCAATCACATGGTCGATGAATTCCGGATGTGTTGGCGTTTTTTCGACTAGCTTGCCAGCATTGCTGGCGGCGTCAACCCCCTT
>JAJTGC010000016.1 GCA_021298975.1 Oxalobacteraceae bacterium | reverse complement strand
GCTCCGGGTGATCCAGCGGAAGATGTATATCGGTGAGTCGCAACATGAACGCAGGCCCGGTGGTTAGTGGGCAGAGCCGGCGATGCAAACTCATCGCCGTGCAACCGAATGGCAGGCATTGTACCCAAAGCGCCCAGCCCCGGCCTGCTCAGTGCTTACTGACGGGGGGTACGGGTACCGCCCGAGGCCCCGCCAGGAGTCCCTGAATCGTAGGTCCCACCCGGTTTACCGGCGCCGCCGCCCGCACCGGATTCACCGGATGCCCCTGACGATGCAGGCGATCCTGATGACTCCGATTTGCCCACACCACTTTTACCCTCGCTGGTTGGCTTGAGATTTTTTCGGGTGTCGTTGGCGAGTTGCTGATGGGCTTCCACTGTTCCGATGATTTTGCTGACGTAGGTCTTCACGTCAGCATCTTCTGCCTTGCTGTTGATGCGCTCAAGCAACCGGTGTGTGTCCCTCAGAGCGCGCGTACTCTCGTGGTTCATGTACTGGCGGTCGAATTTTTCTCCCGAGATCGCTGCGAATTTTTTCTCGACGGATTGCTGCTGACGATCGACCTCGACAGGCAAACTTATCCCCTTGGACTGGGCCAGCTGTTTGAGCTCATCATGCGCTTTCGTATGGTCATCAAGCACTTTTTTGGCAAAGCTTTTGATTTCATTGCTTCGCGCTTTATCCTGCGCTAGCTTAGCCAAGCTGATTTCAGCGAGTTGTGCCTGAGCGAGCTGCTTGAGCATGCGCTCGTCCGACTGATTTAATTTGGCCTGCGAAGGGCCAGATGCTGTTTCCCTGCGCTGCGATGCAGAGGGCTTGCTCTCTTTCTCCTGAGGATGAACGGTCAGTGAATTCATCAAAAGTACTGTGCTCACTAGTCCAAAGAAAATGGTGGCAACACCTGACTTGATATGATGCATGGGCATAAATTTCTCCTTGCTATGAATGGAAGAAGCCTGCTCTGCACCGCAAATCACATGCCATGAAGCGATCGCGCAGTACCTGCGCGCCCAAAGCGAGCAAGGGTAGAAAAAACGACCGGGTACAAGAAAAAAATACCCGTTGCTCGACCGCTGCAGTTGCCAGCATGAACGCATTCCTTGTGCCACTGGGCCATCGCAAGCTATCATCGGCGTCTTGTGGCAATGGCGACCCTTGTCCACACTATTGACGACAAACAAATTGAACTGTGACCATCAACCACGCATGTACGCCACCCCATGAAATCAGGCAGTCCCCCCTCACTACGACAAGCCCTACTGGCAGATACCCACATCAGAGTGCGGCACTCGGTTATCCATGGCAATGGCGTATTTGCGACTCGCAAAATTCCTGCAGGCGCCCGAATCATTGAGTACATGGGCAAGCGTATTACCGAAGCGCAGGCCGAGAAACGTTTCGGATTGGATCTGGACAATCCCCATCACACGTTTTTCTTCAGTCTGGAAAGTGGCAAGTTGATTGACGGCGGCGACCAAGGTAATGATGCACGCTGGATCAACCATGCATGCGAGCCCAATTGCGAAGCGCAGGAAGAAAAAGGGCGGGTTTATATTCACGCATTGCGTGATATCGCTCGCGGCGAGGAGCTGTCTTACGATTACGGGCTGGTGATTGAAGAAAAAATGAGCAAGGCACTCAAAGAGGCGTATGGATGCCGCTGCGGTACAGCCGCCTGCCGCGGAACCATGCTGGCTCTTGTAAAAAAATCGCCTGCAAAGAAGGCCGCGACAAAGAAAAACTGAACACGCGGGCGTTCAGCAGTCAACGAAAAAATTTACCAGCGACCCAAATCTTCGCGTGCGAGATCCAAAAACTCCGTTCGCATGGCAAGATTGGGTTGCAATTCACCTAACATTGCCGACGTTACGGTCTCTTCACCTGCCGTCCGTATGCCCCGACTTTCCATGCACAAGTGTCGACAGCGCATGACGACGCCTACCGCCTTGGGTTCGAGGGTTTCCATGAGGGCATTCGCGATCTGTATCGTCATGCGCTCCTGCACTTGCAGGCGGCGTGAAAAGCATTCAACCAGACGCGTCAGCTTTGACAGGCCAACGATTTTCCCGTTCGGCATATAGCCCACGGTCGCCTTGCCAAAAAACGGCGCCAGGTGATGCTCACAATGGCTGTACACCGGAATGTTACGGACGACGATCAGTTCGTTGTATTCCTCTGCGCCATCCTCGAAGGTTTTGAGGACGTCGGCCGGTTGCTGATGATAGCCGGACGTCCATGCCATCCAGGCTTTTGCAACACGCGCCGGGGTCTCCTTGAGTCCCGGCCGATCCGGGTCTTCCCCCAGGCTGATGAGAAAGCGGCGCCAGTCATGTTCGGTGAAATGTTCGGACATGAGAATCTTTCAAAAAAAGACGGGTTTATCAGCACGACCAAAAGGGTAAAAACCGCCTCAAAGCCGCACTTCGACAGGGTCGCAATCCTACCCGAATTTGGAAATTCTTTTTGGCGCTGGTCTGAGGCGCCCTGAAAGGGCGCCATAGGTTATCCTTTACGTTTTGTTTACTTAAAACGAAGCACTGCGTCAGAAACCGGTTTTTTGATAGGAGCGCTTATCCGGCGCATCTTGATCTGGCGTGTACCCGAATTTACTGAAAAGAGGCGCATACCCATGCAATTTAAAAAAAATCCATCTTCATTTTCTGGTTTGGCGCTGGTGATTGCAGCCCTTTGCGTATCCGCGACCGTGCTAGCCGCGCCTTTTGCTTACGTACCGAACGAAAAATCCGGCACATTGTCGGTAATCGATACAGCGAACGATACGGTCGTCAGCGAGATCAAGGCGGGCGACAAGCCGCGTGGCCTGGCCGTATCCATCGACGGCAAGACCCTGTATGTCAGTGACCAGCCCAATAACGTGCTGGTCAAAGTCAATCTGGAAGAGCGTGCGGTGTCTGGCACCATTGATCTGGGCGAGTCACCGGAAGGCGTCTCGATTTCTCCTGACGGCAAATGGGTTGCCGCCGCATCAGAGATCAGCAACTCGGTAAACTTTATTTCGACAGCCACGGGTCGCAAAATGTTTGCTGTAAAAACCAAGGGGAAAAATCCTGAACATGCCGTGTTCAGCCCCGACAGCAAACTGATGTTTGTCTCAGCCGAAGAGGCCGACAGCGTTGATGTGATTGACGTACGCAAACGCAAGCAGATTGGCTCGATAAAAGTGGGCGATCGTCCACGCGGCATTGCGTTTCGTCCGGATGGCAAAGTGGCTTACGTAGCCTCGGAGATTGCCAGCACCGTATTTGCGATTGACGTGGCCAGCCGCAAGGTCATCAAGGAAATCAAAACGGGTAATTTCTGTAATGGCGTCACCATGGCGCCCGATGGCAAGCGCGTTTACATATCCAACGGCAAAGACGGCACGGTGTCGGCTGTCGATACCTCGGACAACACCATCCTTGCGACTATCCCGGTGGGCAAACGTCCGTGGAATATGGCCATCACACCGGATGGGAAAAAACTTTACGTGGCCAATGGTCGCTCAAACTCGGTGACAGTAATCGATACTGAGCAGCTGATCGTATCGGGTGAAGTGAAAGTAGGTGAAATGCCTTGGGGTGTCGTGATTCGTTGAACGAGTGTTCTCATTAGATCAACAAGCCTGCACGAAAGTTACCCGCGCAGGCTTTTTTTGTCGAAATTCAAAGCGCTTTGAGGCATTGTTGAGACTTAAGGCACAAGTTGACGTTCGGAGATCATTGATGAAAAAAATTCACTTGTGGCCTGATCGACGCAAACCCTATATTCCATAGCCCCAATAGGAAGCAATTCGAAACTTTCAAACTTTTGTTGTTAAAACATAAATGAAAGTTTTGGTTGGGTCACGCGGTTCATTACTCAGTCAACAAAAAACCAATCGGAGATTAAACTTGGCTACATCCAATGTATTTGTAAAGAGCGTTCTGGCATCGGCGATGCTCGTTGCGTTCTCCGCATCCAGCTTTGCTGCAGACGAGAATCTGGAAAAGATCTCGGCAATGAAAAACACCGACACGGCAATCGACATTCCTACCGTTTCCCAGACCGGCAAGAATGTTGACCAGCTCAAGGCCAACCTCAAAAAGATCAAGTTGCCAGAAGGCTTCAAGATTGAACTGTACGCCGTCGTTCCTGACGCGCGCTACATGGCGGTTGCGCCTTCGACTAACATGCTGTTCGTCGGTACACGCAAGACCACCGTTTGGGCTGTTACTGACCGTAACGGCGACATGACCGCCGACGAAGTCAAGCCATTCGCTCCTTCGATCAAGTTCAAGAATCCGAACGGCGTTTGCTGGACCAAGGACGGCTTCCTGATCGTGGTTGAGTCAAACCGCGTTCTGAATTTCCCAGCAGCCGAGTACTTCTATGAAGGTCCGGACGTTGCAGTGATCACCGCTGTCAAAGAAGGCGGCCTGATTCCTGTTGAAGAGCAGTCATACAACCACACCGGCCGTGTATGCCGCGTTGCTGATGACGGCAAACTGTACGTGACTCTGGGTCAGCCATACAACGTTCAGCCAAAAGACAAGATCGCCCTGTACGACAAGGTCGGGATTGGTGGCGTTATCCGCCTGAACCCGTTCGATGGCTCCGGCAGGGAAGTGTATGCCATGGGCATGCGTAACCCAGCTGGTATCGACATCAACCCGAAAGACAAGACAATCTGGACGACTGACAACCAGGTAGACGGTCTGGGCGACGATATTCCTCCTGGCGAACTGAACCGTATCACCAAGGCTGGCCAGCATTTCGGCTTCCCATACTGGAACGGCAAGTACAAAGTTGCGGGCTCGCCTGCAGCGCCTGAACTGAAAGATATGGCCGAGCCAGCAAACGCTGTGTTCCCACAAGTTGAGTTCCCTGCACACCAAGCTCAGCTGGGCATGTCTTTCTACACTGGCAAGTCCTTCCCGAAGAAGTATCAGGGCGGCATTTTCGTGGCATCGCACGGTTCATGGAACCGTACCGAGCCTAGCGGTTACCTGATCAACTTCATTCCTCTGAAAGAAGACGGTACTGCAGGCAAAGCGGAAATCTTTGCTGACGGCTTCCTCGACAAGGTGACCAATCGTGCTATCGGTCGTCCGGTCGATGTGGCCAACATGCCCGACGGTTCTATTCTCGTGTCTGACGACTACGCTGGTGCAATTTACCGCATCACGTACGCCAACTAAGAGAACCTGAACTCGACCAGGTCGCAAGCCTGGTCGCTGTGATGCAAATCGCCTGCCCCGTGTTAACGTGGCAGGCGATTTTGTTTTAAGCAGGCACTTAATCAATTCCTGTTTTATCGTAAGCCAACGCCTGTCTGGGCTGCGAGGAAATAGACAATTAAAGGTCTGATGCCCTTTTTGCAGCAGTAATAAGTTTCAGCGCTTTCCCAGTTTGCCGTAACACCTTCACCACTTAACTTACTCAGATTTAAATCATGAAATCAGCCGCACTATTTACGACGCTTCTTACCCTGGCCAGTGTTTCGCTGCCCGCCTCCGCTGACATGAAGGCTGGCGAGAAAGCCGCTCAAAGCTGCCTTATGTGCCATGGCGAAAATGGCGTCTCGAAGATGCCTGGCACGCCTTCGCTGGCGGGTCAGCCGGAAGTTTATCTTGCAAGCCAATTGAAACAATTCCGCGACGGCAAACGTCACAATGAAGTAATGAACGTGATCGCCAAGCCGCTCTCCGATGACGATATTGAAAACATCTCAGCCTGGTTCGCGCAGTTTGAAGTCGAATTGAAAAAAAAATAAGGCAGTCAAGCTCGCGCCAAAAAACCGCCTGCATCTGCAGGCGGTTGCACTTTCAAGCCAAGCGGCTCCTGCGGACATTAGCTTCGCGTCGGCAAATTCCCATTCGTGTAGAGAGCCGCCTGGCACACACTTGACCGCCGGGTGACCAGCGGGCTGTTTTTGTAGCGGATGGCGCAAACCCCGCACGTTGCAGCAAGTAGAGGGAAAACGGCGGTCTGTGCCAGCATTTTTTTGTGCCACAGCGGCGCGTCTCAAAAAACATCCTTGTGCATTGCCTTCAAAATGGCTTCGATCGCCGGATGTTTAATTTTTCTGTCATTGGAAATAGCATAAATCTGCTCTTTAACTTCGGACATGGGGCCGACCGACACCGCACCAAACTGCTTGAACACATCCTCGGCAAGCACTGAGGGCGCCGGGAACAATCCCCGACCCGCACGTCCAAACGTATGCAGCAGGGCATTGTCATCGAACTCGCCGATCAGATCCGGATGAAGTTCATGCTTTTCAAGCCAGTAATCAATGCGAGCACGAATCGCATTATTGCGGGTAGGCAAAAGCAGGGGTGCTCCGTTCAAACTGCCCGGAAATCCCGGCGTGTATTTTTCTGCCAGTGCCGGTATGCCAAACAAGCTGGTCTCTGTCTCCACAAGCAGGTGACTGAATACCCTAAGGGATGAGCCCGGCGGTACCGGCCTGTCCGTCAGCATCACATCCAGTTTGTGCACCGCCAGCTTGCCGAGCAGCGACTCGAACTGCTCTTCATAGCAAACCAGTCTGACGCGCTGCGGCAATGCGAGGGTTGCTTCGAGCAAACGAGAAGCGATCAGCTTTGGGAGGGAATCGGAAATGCCTACGGTAAGCCGCATCACGGGATCGACATCACTGGTGCTGAGCGCATCTTGCAGTTGCTCGCCCAGCAGAAAAATCTGATCGGCATAACGCAACGCCAGGTCTCCGGCCTCCGTGAGGACGAGACGTCGTCCCTGGGGTTTGAATAAAGATTTACCGATGGACTTCTCAAGTTGCGAGAGTTGGGCACTCACCGTTTGCACGGCAAGACCAAGACGCTCGGCGGCACGGGTAATGCTGCCCTCTTTGGCGACGACCCAGAAGTACTGCAGATGACGAAAATTCAGGCCCACTGAGAATCCCTCACAAAATAAACGGTGTTAAGCGGCGCGCTCGCTGGCCGGGCGAGCCACCGCAGACAGTACTACCCAGTTCGGCAAGGCGGCCCACCAACGGCAGCGGCTTTTTGTCAGGCTTTTTAAAGTAATTTTTCCGATTTCTCGAACTCACCGTCCGATTATCTCTGGTTTTTTAGGCGCCCGCAGACGCCTGCATTCAAGAGCCCACTGGTAAACTTTGCCGATTCAATGTGACGATACCTTCTGCGGAGAATCCCCAATGCTCGAATTGCTGTCCGACCCACAAATCTGGCTGGCTTTTTTGACCCTAACGGCCCTTGAACTGGTTCTGGGCATAGACAACATCATCTTCATCTCGATCCTGGTGGACAAGCTACCGCCACATCAACGTGAAACTGCACGAAAAATTGGTCTGTTTGGCGCCATGTTCATGCGTATTGGCTTGCTGATGATTCTGGCCTGGATCGTTGGATTGAAGGCGACGCTGTTTACCGTATTCGGTCAGCCATTCTCTGGTCGTGACATCGTGCTGCTGGTCGGCGGCCTGTTCCTGATCTGGAAAAGTGTCGGCGAGATTCATGAATCGCTTGAGGGCCGGCATGAGACGCAAAAGAATATCGTCCACGCCTCATTCGTCTCCATCATCACGCAGATCATGCTGATTGATATCGTGTTCTCGCTCGACTCCATCATCACAGCGGTCGGAATGGTTGATCAGGTTGCCGTGATGGTGGCAGCGGTCGTTACTTCTGTTGGACTCATGATGGTGTTTGCCGGTCCCATAGGACGTTTTGTGTCTGCCCATCCAACCATCAAAATGCTCGCACTGTCCTTCCTGGTTGCAATCGGCGTGGTGTTGATTGCCGAAAGTTTTGGCACGCATGTGCCCAAGGGTTACATTTACAGCGCAATGCTATTCTCGGTCATCGTTGAAATGCTGAATTTGCGAATGCGCCAGCGTTCATCCCGACCAGTAGATATCATCGCGTCGATTGCATCACCCGAGCAGACCGACAAAAAGTGAAGGCCTGAACTTTTGCGCTGGCTTCACACCTGTCCTAACGCGACCAACTCTGTCTTCAGGTAGGCATAAAACACCGGGGCTGCAATAACCCCCGGTATGCCAAACAAAGACTCCATGATCAGCATGGCAGTCAGCAGCTCCCATGCCTTGGCATTGATTTGGGTACCGATAATTTTTGCGTTCAGGAAGTATTCAAGCTTGTGTATCGTTACCAGAAACAAGAGCGCAAAGGCCGCTGTGGAAAGCGAGTGCGACAAACTGATCACCACAATGACCGTGTTTGAAATGAGATTACCGACGACCGGCAAGAGTCCAGCGATAAAGGTGATCAGAATCATGGTTTTCACAAAAGGCAGATGAATGCCCGCCATCGGCAATGCCAGTGCCAGAAAAATACCTGTAAAAATCGCATTGATACCCGCAATCCTGACCTGAGCAAAAACAATCTGCTTGAACGCCTGATGCAGCCGCACAATGCGCTGATGCAATGCTGCAGACAGCGGTTTGTAGTGATGAATCTGCGTGGTGTCATACAAAGCCGCCATCGCACCGATCACCATGCCAACCAGCAAGTGGAGAATCAGCCGACCCATCTGCTTTCCAAGGTCTGTGGCTTGCGATGCATGATCGCGGATCCAGTGTGCGAAGGATTGTTGCATCGCCTCGGCGCTCTGCGGCAAGTAGGCAGCAAGCCAAGGCGGAATCTGAGAGCGTGACTGATCAATCAGATCTGCCATTTTTTTTAACAGCACCGGCAAGCTTCCCGCGTCTGACAGAAAGAAGCTCGCTGCTCCCCAGACAATAACGATTAGCAGCAACACAATGACGGATCCGAGAACGGCAACGGCTATCAGGCGTGAGCGCTGCGTGTCCAACGTGGCGCTCAGTCTCGGCGCAAGCAAATGCACCAAGGCGTAAACCAGCAAACCCGCATACAGCGCGGCCAGCAGACCGCCCTGCAATACGAGCATCAAGCCAGCAGCGGCCAACACGTAAGAGCCCCATTCGGAAAACGATATACGGGTCGGAGTGCTCATGGGATTAGTTACTCTATGCGGAGGAGATTAACATCCGGGATCAGTCAACAAAAAGCCGTTCGCAGTAAGCTGCGAACGGCTTGAGCCGATACGATTATTACAGACTCCTGGCTGACAACCGTTGATCAAGGCTGTCAGCGATTTTCTTCAGACCTGCTGGATACCCGCCAGCAGCCATCCACCGCTACCGCTCGCTGGCTTCGAGAGCACCCAGATCTCGTTAAAGGCTTCAGCGGGTGCCTGTGCATCTTCTTTCACCATGCCGTTGAAACGGACACTGGCCAGATATTCATCGGCAACCGTTTCCACGCCCATCAACTCTGCCTCAAGCGTAACGACATCCGTGTGATTCGCGGATACGCCACGCTCAGTCAACTGCATTTTCAGCTCAGCAAACATTTCCGGCGTGGTGAACTCACTGATATCCTGCGCGTCCGCTTTATCCCACGCCGCTTGCATACGCAGGAAATTCGTTTTCGCATGACGCAGAAAACCCACGGTGTCAAAGTCGGCGGGAATCGCCGGTGCCGCTGCCGCTGCTGTCTGCCAGTTCGCATTCTGGGGCGCAGACCCAAGGTTGGAACCAACTTCGGGGATGCCGCTTTTTTCCATCGCTCCGGCGAACGCTGGGCGCGGCTGTTGGCTTGCATTTTTCTTCGATAGCAACCGGTAGACCATCAAGGCTGCGAATGCCAGCAAACCGACCATCAGGATGGTTCCCATCATCCCGGCAAGCTCACCGCCCAGACCAAAGTGCGACAAAAGGGCACCCAAACCCAAACCTAACAAGGCACCCCCCAGAATGCCGCGCCACGGACTCGCTGGCGCTGCGGCAGGTGCCGCAGGACGCGACGCTGCCGCAGACTGACCCGCGCCTTGTGCCGGCGCTTGCCGGCTATAACTGGGTGAAGACTTGCCAAACGAGCCGCCGCCACCGAGGCGCTTCGCTTCGGCGCTGGAGACAGCGATCGTGACTCCCATGATCGCCACCATCAATGCCATCCAAAACTTTTTCATGTGTCCTCCTGAAAGCTTCACGAGCAGAAAGCGTCTGCTCCAAACGTTGTTGCAGCCCGCATTGTAAGGAAAGATGCCAATGCGTCAAAGCCAGATACGGGGGATAGAAACTGCGGAAAAACAGAAGCGAGAAGTCAAAAGTCCAGCGACTAATCGAAACCGGCATCACCATTCGACTTTTTTACCCCGCAGAGAGTCTCATCAATCTCGGCATTTTCCTTAAATTTTATGAATTTTTATTTCTCCATAGCTAGGAGCTATTAAATTGATAAAAACTATCAAATATTAATTTTGATAGTTTAGTCCTATTATTTGCCCTGTCCCGTTCATCAACCCCAGGAGAAGCAACATGTCACTCATCAACACCAGCGTTCAACCGTTCACAACCACGGCTTATCACGATGGCAAATTTGTCCCTGCCAGCGATGCCAACCTGAAAGGCCAATGGTCAGTGGTTTTTTTCTACCCGGCCGATTTCACATTCGTTTGCCCAACAGAACTGGGTGACTTGGCAGATCACTATGACACGTTCAAGGCATTGGGTGTGGAAATCTACGCGGTCTCAACCGACACGCATTTTGCTCACAAAGCCTGGCACGACACGTCAGACACGATCGGCAAGATTCGCTACCCCATGCTCGGCGACCCCACAGGTGCCATCAGCCGCAGCTTCGGTGTCATGACAGAGCGTACTGGCTTGGCCCAGCGCGGCACCTTCGTCATTGACCCAGAAGGACAGATCAAGCTCTGCGAGGTTCACGACGACGGTATTGGACGCGATGCCAAAGAGCTGCTGCGCAAAGTACAAGCAGCTCAGTATGTGGCTGCACATCCCGGCGAGGTCTGCCCGGCCAAGTGGACGCCAGGTGAAAAGACGCTCGCCCCCTCACTGGATCTCGTCGGCAAAATCTGACCCTGCTTTGTCATGAAATACGCGAGTGCTGCTTGGGCAGCACTCGATCAATCCCTACTGAATCCGAGGCCATCATGCTGGACGCCGCTATCAAAAGTCAATTGCACGTTTATCTCGCCAAACTCACGCTCGATATCGAGATCAGTGCCTCGCTCGACCTCAGCGAGAAGTCGCAAGAGATGCGCGAGATGCTGCAGGAAATCGCTTCCCTGTCGACACGCATCACTTACACCGAAGGTCATGATGATCAACGCAAGCCATCCTTCACACTAAAGCGCAGAACGGCGGGCAATGGCATCCGGTTCGCAGGTATGCCAATGGGACACGAGTTCACATCACTGGTGCTCGCGCTACTGCAAGTGGGTGGTCATCCGTCAAAGGCAAGTGCCGAGATCATCGAACAGATTGGGCAACTCAAGGGCGAGTATGACTTCGAAACCTACATCTCACTGTCCTGTCAGAATTGTCCGGATGTTGTGCAAGCCCTCAATCTGATGGCGGTCATCAATCCGAGCATTCGTCACACCACGATTGATGGTGCACTTTTTCAGCAAGAAGTAGCGGCGCGTCAGATCATGTCTGTGCCGACCGTATTCCTCAATAACCAGAGTTTCGGTCAAGGTCGGATGACGCTGGAAGAAATTATTACGAAGCTTGACACCAGCGTCGTTCAAAGAGAAACCGAGAAAATCACCCAAAAGGAAGTTTTCGATGTGTTGGTGATCGGCGGCGGCCCCGCAGGAGCGTCTGCCGCCATCTATTCAGCACGCAAAGGCATACGTACTGGCGTGCTGGCCGACCGCTTTGGCGGTCAGGTGCTCGAAACCCTCGGTATTGAAAACTTCATTTCCGTCAAAGAAACCGAAGGACCGAAGCTGGTCGCTGCATTAGAGCAGCACGTGAAATCCTATGATGTCGACGTCATGAACTTGCAAAGGGCCACCGCGCTGATACCGGGAGAGCTGATTGAAGTAACGCTGGAAAGCGGCGCCAGCCTCAAAGCAAAATCCGTCATCATTGCCACCGGTGCGCGCTGGCGTGAGCTTAACGTGCCGGGCGAACAGGAATACCGCAACCGTGGCGTCGCGTACTGCCCTCACTGCGATGGTCCGCTGTTCAAGGGCAAACGCGTCGCCGTCGTCGGCGGGGGTAACTCTGGCGTTGAAGCCGCGATTGATCTGGCAGGTATTGTGGGTCATGTAAGCCTGCTCGAGTTCGATACCGCTCTACGCGCAGACGCAGTCCTGCAGCGCAAGTTGTACAGCCTGCCGAATGTGACCGTCATTACCCGTGCGCAAACGACCGAAGTGCTGGGCGATGGCCGCCAGGTCAATGGCATAAGCTACACGGATCGCAAGACTGGTAACGCACACCTGATCCCGCTCGAAGGTATTTTCGTACAGATTGGGTTGCTGCCCAATACCGACTGGCTCAAGGGAACGGTGGCGCTTTCTGCACACGGTGAAATTGAAGTCGACGCACGCGGCCAGACTTCTGTGCCCGGCGTCTTTGCCGCAGGGGATGTGACAACGGTCCCGTACAAACAAATCATCATCGCGATGGGTGAAGGCTCGAAGGCAGCGTTGGGAGCGTTTGATCACTTGATTCGAATATTAGCCCCGGCTCAGTATATTGAAAAAATCGCCGCCTGATCCTGCTTCAACAGGCCTGGCCCACGCGCAAACAACCCTGAAAATAAAACCCCCACAAACGAAAAAAGTGGGGGTCTTCAGCAGTTCGAATCACCAGCGCGCGCGCCAGAAATTATCGGCTTTTCAAGATGGGAGCGCCGTCACTTCTGTCTTGAACCTGAGACGCCAGGCATGCAGCAGTGGTTCTGTATAACCCGAAGGCTGATCCAGTCCTTTGAACACCAGATCGCTGGCAGCCTGAAATGCATAGGAATATTCGAAGTCGCCGGACATGGGTCGATAAAACGGATCGCCCGCATTCTGTGCATCGACAACGGTTGCCATGCGCTTTAATGTTTCGCGAACCTGTTCCTCGCTGACCACACCATGCAAAAGCCAATTGGCAATGTGCTGGCTGGAGATACGCAAGGTCGCACGGTCTTCCATCAAGCCGACGTTGTGAATGTCCGGCACCTTGGAGCAGCCAACGCCCTGTTCGATCCAGCGAACCACGTAGCCAAGAATGCCTTGAGCATTGTTATCGAGCTCTTGTTGTATTTCTTCTGCTGACCAATTGACGCCAGCAACGACGGGAATCGTCAACAACTCATCACGCAAACGCTGGATTTCGCTTGCCACGTCGCCTTTTTCAAGCTGCTGCTGAATCCCCGCTACATCGACCTGATGGTAGTGCAGTGCATGCAAGGTCGCCGCAGTGGGCGAGGGCACCCACGCCGTATTGGCCCCTGCTTTGGGGTGAGCGATTTTCTGCTCCAGCATTGCAGCCATGAGATCGGGCATTGCCCACATACCCTTGCCAATCTGCCCGCGACCGCGCATGCCACATGACAAACCGGTGAGAACATTACTGCGCTCATAGGCTAATAACCAGGTCGATGATTTCATATCGCCCTTGCGCATCATCGGACCCGCCGCCATCGACGAGTGCATCTCATCACCGGTACGATCAAGGAAACCGGTATTAATGAAGGCCACGCGCGCAGCTGCTTCCTGCAAGCAGGCTTTCAGGTTGACTGATGTGCGACGCTCCTCATCCATGATGCCAAGCTTGACGGTGTTTTCTTTCAGGCCGAGCAACGCTTCAACGCGACCGAACAGTTCGGCAGCAAAGGCAACTTCTTTCGGTCCGTGCATCTTGGGTTTAACGATATACACGGAGCCTGTGCGGGTGTTACCCACGCGCTGACTGGCTGGACGCTTGAGATCATGCAGCGCAATGGTGACGGTGACGACGGCATCCAGAATGCCTTCCGGGATTTCCTTGCCGTCGGCGGTAAGAATCGCCGGGTTGGTCATTAAGTGACCGACATTTCGAAGGAATAGCAGGGAGCGTCCGTGCAACTTGAACGACTGGCCATTCGGGCCCGTGTATTCACGATCCGCATTGAGGGTTCGCGTAAAAAATTTCCCGCCTTTGGAGACGGCTTCGGATAGCGTGCCTTTCAGGATGCCTAACCAATTTTCGTACGCAACCACCTTATCATCGCCATCAACCACAGTGACTGAATCTTCCAAATCCAGAATCGTCGACAACGCAGATTCGATCACCACATCGGCAACACCGGCAGCATCAACTTTGCCGATGGGCGTGGACCGATCGATACGCAGATCGATATGCAAGCCATTATTTGTTAACAGCACCGACGAGGGCGCCGAAGCTTGACCCTGAAAGCCCGCAAACTGTGCGCTGTCTTTCAGTTCGCTATGACTGCCGTCTTTCAACGCCACGCTCAGTTTCCCGCCACTGACCACATAAGAAACGGCATCCGCATGTGAGCCCTTGCTCAGTGGCACGGATTGATCCAGGAAATTACGGGCGAAGGCCACAACTTTTGCCCCTCGCACCGGGTTATAACTATCGGCGCGGTTTGCGCCGTCTGTTTCAGGGACAGCATCAGTGCCATACAGGGCGTCATACAGTGAGCCCCAGCGTGCGTTAGCTGCATTGAGTGCATAGCGCGCATTCAGTATGGGTACCACCAGTTGCGGGCCTGCCGTGAGCGCGAGTTCGGCATCGACGTTCTCCGTGGTGACTTTCACTTCCTCGGGCATCGGCAGCAGATAACCGATCGATTCCAGAAATGTACGATAGGCCGCAACATCCGTCACAGGTCCCGGATGGGCGCGATGCCATTGATCGAGTTCGATTTGCAGGCGATCGCGCTCTGCCAGTAGTGCCGCATTTTTAGGCGCAAGGTCGGTCACGATTTGGGCAAAGCCTTTCCAGAAGGTGTCACTGGCAATACCCGTGCCGGGAAGAACCTCGCTCTCGATAAACTGATGCAGAACGGTCGCCACGTTCAATCCGTGGCATTCGGTGCGTGCTGTCATGATAAATCTTCCGCTTAAAAAATAAGATATTAAAAAAATTCTGCAACTTCTGCGGCTGGCTACGACAACTCGCTCCAGCACCGTCTTTGGCTTTTTGGTGTTTTTCTAATGCTGTTTTATGTGACAAATTGGGCAAGGGCATCCAGTGTCTGTCCTTGAGCATTGGGCTGAATGCCGAGTTCTTCGAGCGGTGCGTTCGAACGGTTCACCCAGAAGGTTCGGTAACCAAACCAGGCGGCACCACACACGTCCCAACAATTACTGGATACGAACAAGCTGTCTTTTGCCGGGACACCCAGGGTATCGGGACCAAGTTGGTAAGCTTCTGGCGCCGTCTTGAATTTTTTCACGCTGTGTACAGACAATACCTGGGTGAACAAGTGACCCATCCCGGCGGCCTGCACGACCGCATCGAGCATTTCGGGATTGCCGTTCGAGAGAATGGCGAGCTTGAGCCCTTTGGCTCTGAGTGCCTGCAGCACCGCGAGGTTTTCAGGAAACGCCTGCAACCGGGCGTACTGCCCCATGATCTGCGTTTGGGCGTCGAGCGTGAGCTCCAGCCCAAGCTTGCGGCAGGTAAAAACGAGCGCATCCTGAGTCACTTCCCAGAACGGCTTGTAGGTATTGGAAAGCGTACGAAGGCGCGTGTATTCGATTTGCTTGTCGCGCCACAGTTCCGCGACTGCCGCGCCTTTGCCGGGAAAAAGTCGCTCGGCGAGGGCACCAATGGAATACACATCAAATAGTGTGCCGTAAGCGTCAAAAATGATGGCCTGAATGGGCATGAGGGCGAGTGCTTGGTGAACGTGTCCCGAGTATATTTCAAACAGAAAAGCAATAAACCGTCAAAAAAGTAGCATCACTTGTGCTTTTCAGTCACAAGCAAGGCTTTCGGCCCGAGAGAGGAAACCGATCACCCCGCCTCAGATCGTCTGGGCAGGGGTGCTGCAATCGGGTCGGGTAATGCAGGGCTTGGATCGGGTACGTCTCATACGTCAATATTCCCCGCAGAGAGCGCATTTAATTCGATGAAAGCCCGCCGAGGCTCGACATCGTCCCCCATCAGCGTCGTGAAAATCTGGTCGGCGGAGATCGCGTCTTCGATTTGTACGCGCAGCAAACGACGCACCGCCGGATCCATGGTCGTTTCCCAGAGCTGCGAAGGATTCATCTCACCCAAACCCTTGTAGCGCTGCTTGGACACGTTGCGCTCTGCCTCATCGCGCAACCAGGCCATCGCGTGATGAAAATCCGCCACCGCCGATTCGCGAATTTTCTCGCCGCTGCCGCGACGCACCAGCGCACCGGGGCCTATTAGGCCTTTGAAGGTCGCCGCGGCTTCAGCCAGCACACCATAATCAGGGCCATGCACGAATTCAGCATCAATCACACTTAATTTGACGTTGCCGTGGTGAAGGCGGGCGATACGCAGCATGTGACGCGCCGACAGCGCATCCGAACTGACGCTCACTTCCACCGCGGGATCGTTGATTTCAGCACTGAGGGCTTGTGCTGATCGTTCGGCGGCTTCGGTCGTGTCGAGATTGAGGATCACGCCGGTCATGATGGCCGACAGCGCCGCATCATCAATGGCACGCGACAGACGCCTGATGATGGCATTGGCCGTGTTGTACTTGCGAACCAGTTCGGCAAGGGCGTCGCCAGAAATCGGTGTGCCGTTTTCTGTGGGCACCAGCGTCGCATCATTAAGCGCGATCTGCATCATGTAACCCGCTTCTTCGAGATCATCTTTCAGATAACGTTCGTCCTTGCCATGCTTGACCTTGTACAGCGGTGGCTGCGCAATATATACATGACCGCGCTCGACCAGCAGCGGCATCTGGCGATAGAGCAGCGTCAGCAGCAAAGTGCGGATATGCGCACCATCAACGTCAGCATCCGTCATGATGATGATGCGGTGATAGCGCAGTTTGTCGATGTTGAATTCATCCGCGCCTATCGAGGTGCCGAGTGTCGCAATGAGGGTGGTAATCTGCTCGGAAGACAGCATTTTTTCAAAGCGCGCCTTTTCCACATTCAGCACCTTGCCGCGCAGCGGAAGAATCGCCTGGAATTTCCTGTCACGCCCCTGCTTGGCTGACCCGCCCGCCGAGTCACCCTCGACGATATACAGCTCGCACAGCGCCGGGTCTTTTTCCTGGCAATCAGCCAGCTTGGCCGACAAACCCAGACCATCCATCACGCCTTTACGACGGGTCAGTTCACGGGCTTTGCGCGCCGCCTCGCGGGCACGCGCTGCCTCGACAATTTTTCCGCAAATGATCTTTGCATCATGCGGCCGCTCCATCAGATAGTCAGTCAGTGTCTTGGCCACGACTTCCTCGACCGGTCCGCGCACTTCCGAAGACACCAGCTTGTCCTTGGTTTGCGAACTGAATTTTGGCTCCGGGACTTTGACCGACAATACGCAAGTCAGGCCTTCGCGCATATCATCACCGCTGATTTCGACTTTGGCTTTTTTTGCGAAATCGTGTTCTTCGATGTACTTGTTGATCACACGCGTCATTGCAGCGCGCAGACCCGTCAGATGCGTGCCGCCATCGCGCTGAGGAATATTATTGGTGAAGCACAGAACCTGCTCATTGAAGGCGTCGTTCCACTGCATCGACACATCCACGGAGATGGTCGTATTTTGGTCCGATACACGCTCGCCGGTCGCCTGAAAAACATTCGGATGGAGAACGCTTTTGCTCTTGTTGATATATTCAACAAATCCACGCGTGCCGCCTTCAAAAGCAAAGCTCTCTTCCTTGCCATTGCGCTGATCCGTCAGGCGAATATGTACGCCATTGTTCAGGAATGACAGCTCACGAATCCGCTTGGCAAGAATATCGTAGTGAAATTCAATATGATTGAAAATTTCTTCGTCAGCCCAGAAATGTACTTCGGTACCGCGCTTGTCGGTATCACCAACGACTTTGATCGGTGAAATTTCGACCCCCTCTTGCACCTCGATTTCGCGTTGCTGAGGCACCCCACGCTCGAACTCCATGTAGTACTGCTTGCCATCTCGACGGATAGTCAGTTTCAGCTTCTTCGATAAAGCGTTCACGCAAGACACGCCCACGCCATGCAGACCGCCGGATACCTTGTAAGAATTCTGGTCGAATTTCCCGCCAGCGTGCAGCTCGGTCATCACAATCTCGGCGGCGCTACGCTTGGGCTCATGCTTGTCGTCCCATTTGATGCCGGTAGGAATACCGCGACCATTATCCGTGACGGAAATGGAGTTATCAGAATGAATGGTCACATGAATTTCGGTGCAGTGGCCTGCCAAAGATTCATCGATGGAGTTGTCGAGCACTTCGAACACCAGATGATGCAGGCCGGTGCCATCGGATGTGTCGCCGATGTACATGCCGGGTCGCTTGCGGACAGCTTCCAGGCCTTCGAGAATCTGAATCGATGACGCGCCATACGAATTGGACTGGCTGGAGTTTTCTGACGGAATGGCTGACATGGCTACCTTAAAAAACAAACGCTATAAAAACAGTCGATCAACAATGGTACAAAGGGGCCACTCCGGCCCCTTCGCATCACACTGGGTATTCCTTTAAATTCGCATCGGCATGACGACATATTTGAAGCTTGCATCGTCAGGCAAGGTGATCAACGCAGACGAATTGGCATCACCCAGCGATATGCTGATCTGGTCGCACTTGAGGTTGTTGAGTACGTCGAGCAAGTAGGTGACGTTGAATCCTATATCGACGTTATCGCCACCATAATCAATTTCCAGCTCTTCTGTCGCCTCTTCCTGGTCGGCATTGGTAGAGCTGATTTTCAGACTGCCCGGTGCGATCACGCAACGCACGCCTTTGAATTTGTCAGAGGTCATGATCGCGGTCCGCTGCAAGGCACGCAATAACAGCTCGCGGCTGATCGCAAAGTTGTTTTTATAAGCTTTAGGAATTACGCGTGTGTAATCCGGGAACTTGCCTTCGACAAGCTTGGAAATGAGCTCGATCTCGGCAAAATTGAATTTCACTTGATTGGTCGCGATTTGCAACTTGACGGGATCATCATTCTCTTCAAGCAGGCGCTGCAATTCCATAATGGTCTTGCGGGGAATGATCACCTCCTGGCGAGCGAACTCCTGATCCGTCGTGATTTGACTGAAAGCGAGGCGATGGCCGTCTGTCGCCACTGCGATCACATTTTTACCCTCGACCACCAGCAGCAATCCATTGAGGTAGTAGCGAATATCCTGCTGCGCCATCGCAAAATGCACCATGTTGAAAAGATGCTTGAGCGTTTTTTGCGGCAAACTGAGTTCGGCGGCGTAGTACTCGGCTTGTGCGACAGTAGGAAACTCCTCCGCTGCCAGCGTTTGCAGCGCGAAACGCGATTTGCCGCACTGTACTGTCATGCGTTTGTTTGTCAGCGACAGCGTCACTTCAGCATCTGGCAGCGCCCGCAGAATATCGAGCAACTTGCGCGCTGCCACCGTGGTGGCGGCAGACTCTTTGCCCGAGCCTATGGCAGCATGCGTGCTGATCTGGACTTCGATGTCGGTCGATAACAGGGAAAGTTCATCACCTTCCTTGCGAATGAGGATATTGGCCAGAATCGGCAACGTGTGCCGACGCTCGACAATACCGCTCACGATCTGCAGAGGCCGCAGCAGCGCATCTCTGTGTGTTTTTACCAATTGCATGGTGTGGTCCTTTCGCAAAACTTTTTCATCTATAAATTTGCTGCTTGAGGCTGGTGGCTTATCACGCGTCGCGGCCGACTCAACCTTTCAAGGTTTGTTCAAGTACATGCAGCTCGTGATTGCATTCCGGGTTTTTGCTGCGATCGGCGCTGATCTTGCGTACCGCATGCAGTACCGTCGTGTGATCGCGGCCCCCAAACAACTCACCGATTTCCGGCAAACTTTTTTGCGTCAACTCTTTGGCGAGATACATGGCAATCTGACGCGGACGCGCTATATTTGCCGGGCGTTTCTTTGAATACATGTCGGCGACTTTGATGTTAAAAAAGTCGGCAACGGTCTTTTGAATGTTTTCAACTGAAATCTGTCGGTTTTGAACGGACAGCAAATCTTTCAGCGCATCCTTGACGACGTCGATCGTGATTTCCTTGCCATGAAAACGTGAATACGCAAGTATCTTGCGCAAAGCACCCTCCAACTCGCGCACGTTCGAACGCAGATGCTTGGCCACAAAAAACGCCACATCATCCGACAAGGCACCACCTTCCTGCGATGCTTTTTTCAGCAAAATCGCTACCCGCATTTCCAGCTCGGGCGGTTCAACCGCAACCGTCAGACCTGAATCAAAACGCGAAATCAGGCGATCATCCATGCCGCTGATTTCTTTTGGATAAGTGTCACTGGTGATGATGATCTGCTTTTTAGCCGCGATCAGCGCCTCGAACGCATAAAAGAACTCTTCCTGTGTCCGGCTTTTCCCGCCAAAGAATTGAATGTCATCGATGAGCAGCAGATCCAGCGAATGGTAGTAGCGCTTGAAATCATCAAAGCCCTTGCGCTGATAGGCGGTAACGACATCGCGCACATACTGCTCTGCATGGATATAACGGATCTTGACTGACGGATTGTCGGCCAAGACCTGGTTGCCGATCGCATGAATCAGGTGGGTCTTGCCCAGGCCAACACCACCGTACAGAAACAGCGGGTTGTACGAGCTGCCGGGGTTGCTGGCCACCTGAATGGCGGCCGCACGGGCCAGCTGATTGGCTTTGCCGGTCACAAAACTGTCAAAGGTCAGGGCCGAGTTGATCTTGCTCTGGTCACGCCGGGCACCACCCTCGCTACCATGCCCGGCGGGCAGCGCCGCCGCCTCGGATTGCACGACTGCTGCGGGTGTGAGCTGCGGCACCACTGGTTTTTTCGCAATGTTATTGCGGGGATCCAGCACGAACTGCACATCCACCGGCCCCTGCCAGAACTCGGTGGCGATGGTGGTGATGCGGTCCGCAAACTGGGTTTTTACCCAATCCAGCTTGAAACGATTAGGCGCGGCAATCCTCAGGCGACCCTCTTCGAAATCAAGGGGCGCGAGCGGTTTTATCCAGGCGCTGAACTGCTGAGGCGTCAGTTCCTGCTGCAGCTGCGTAGCGCAGGACTGCCAAAATTCTTCCATGCGATTGGTCTGGTAAGAAGCAGCGGGTGGAGCCGCGCTTCGGGTTCGTTGTTGGTTTGATGGCCTAGCATTAAGCTTGCCGCGGTGATCACTATTTTACCCCCCGCGGGCAAAGTTATCCACAGGCTGGCGCCGATTTTCCGGATATCGTTGACAGATTATTTGTGATGATCATTGTCAATTAACCAAGGATTCCGGGCTGGAAGGGACAATCGCCTTTTTGCAGCCGCCGGGTCATGATTACTCAGTCTTTTGCCCTGTAAGTAATTGACAAATATGCGGAAAATACTGTCTAATTCAGGGTTCTGCGCGCCGTTAGCTGATGCTGGCTTCAAAATGCACCGCGACGAGTCTTTACTGACCGGACAAGTTCCGAATTCTTACCGATTTTTTGCTGATTGAGCGAGACCCAACATGAAACGTACTTACCAACCTTCCGTCGTCCGCCGCAAACGCACTCATGGTTTCCGCGCACGCATGGCTACCCGTAGCGGTCGCGCGATTCTCAATGCACGCCGCGCGAAAGGCCGCAAGCGTCTCGCAGTCTGACGCTGATTGCGCGCGCGGTCCTGATAGCGTGTCCGGCAAACGCCCGGAAGATTACGCAAGAAGCAGGCGTATTGTAAAAACGGATGAGTTTTCATCCGTTTTTCGTTTGAGACCCGTATTCCGAACTGCACGCTTCGTGCTTTATGCACGACCCAACGAATCAGGACATGCGCGGTTGGGCGTCGTGGTTGCCAAGCGTCTTGCGGCGCGTGCCGTTACCCGCAACATGATCAAACGACTCGCGCGCGAGTTATTTCGGAAGGCGGAATGGGTCAACAGCGATTTCATTATCCGTTTGAACGCTCCGGTGGTACATCGTGATCAAAGTGCTTCTTCCCGCGCTGGCAAACTCGCTTTGGCTGCCGAACTGACGGAACTGATGAAGTCTCAACTCCTGCGATAACTCCCATGAAATTCATGCTGTTGCTACTACGAGGCTACAAGCTCTGCATCAGCCCTTTTCTGGGACAGCATTGCCGTTTTTATCCCAGCTGTTCCGATTACGCGCAGCAGGCCATCGTCGAATATGGCGTTGCGCGCGGCAGTCTGCTCACTGGGCGTCGGCTGTGCAAATGTCATCCATGGCATGCCGGCGGCTTTGATCCCGTCCCATCCAAACAAACCCACGGTGCCGATGCGCCGACTCCGCACTCTCACTGAATCATCTTCGTCAAAGCTCTTATGGATATCAAACGTACTGTCCTGCTGGTTGTATTTTCGCTCTCACTGCTCATGCTGTGGGAGAACTGGAATGTCTACAACGGCGGGCCTTCCATGTTCGCGCCTGAGCAAAAAATCGCATCAACGCCAGCGCCGACATCGCCAGCCACCACGAGCGAGCAATCCGTACCTCAGACCTCCGCCAGTACCAGCGCAAACAGCCCCGCCAGCAATCAGGTACCGGGCGGCGCAATTGCCAACCCTCAAGGCGAGCTCATTGTCCTGAGCACTGACCTGCTCAAAGTAGAAATCAACACGGCGGGGGGTGAGCTCACGCGCGTTGAACTACTCAAGCACAAAGACGCTGCCAATGCGGAAAAAAATGTAGTGCTGATGGAAACCGGCGCGGGACGCACTTACATTGGTCAGAGTGGATTGATCGGCGGTGACTATCCGAACCACCGTACGATGTACAGCGCCCGGCCCGGGGCCCGTACGCTGGAAAATGGCGACACCATTGAGCTGCTGCTGGATGCTGAACAAAATGGCGTCAAGCTCACTAAAACGTATGTATTCCGGCGTGGCCAGTATCAGATTGACCTCAGCCATGCCGTGATCAACACCACCGCAGAAGCCATTGTGCCGTCCGTGTATGTTCAGCTGGTAAGGGATGGAAGCAAGCTTGAGGGTGATTCGGCGTTCTACAGCACCTTCAACGGCCCGGCCATTTACACCGCTACGGAAAAATTTCGCAAGGTCTCGTTTGAAGACATTGAAAAAGCCAAAAACGCGCCACCCGTGTCCACCAGCGATGGCTGGATCGCGATGGTCCAGCATTATTTCGTTACCGCTTTCCTGCCAACGGCCAAAGGCCCGCATGAACTGTTTACACGAAAAATCGATAACAACCTCTATGCGGTCGGCTCCATCATGAGTATGGGCAGCATTGCGCCGGGCGCATCGGCAAGCCTCTCCGGAAAGCTATTTGCAGGGCCCCAGGAGTCCGCAGCACTTGAGCAATTTGCCACTGACTTTGATCTGGTCAAGGATTATGGCTGGCTGACGATTATTGCCAAACCCATTTTCTGGCTGATGGAACAAATCCAGAAAGTACTCAGTAACTGGGGTTGGACCATCATCGTGCTCACCATTCTGATCAAACTTGCGTTCTTCCCGCTGTCCGCGGCCAGTTACCGGAGTATGGCGAAGATGAAGCTGGTCACACCGAAAATGACCGCGATACGCGAGCGCCACAAAGGCGATCCGCAGAAGATGAATGCGGCGATGATGGAACTCTACAAGACCGAGAAAATCAATCCGCTCGGCGGCTGTTTGCCCGTCGTTGTGCAAATCCCGGTATTCATTGCGCTCTACTGGGTGCTGCTGGCCAGCGTGGAAATGCGTCACGCGCCTTGGCTGGGCTGGATACAAGATTTGTCCGCGCCGGATCCCTGGTACATCCTGCCCGTCGTCATGGCCGTGTCCATGTTCGTGCAGACCAAGCTCAATCCGACACCACCTGACCCGATTCAGGCCAAAGTCATGATGATCATGCCAATTGCTTTCTCGGTCATGTTCTTCTTTTTTCCTGCCGGCCTGGTGCTCTACTGGGTCGTTAATAATCTGCTGTCCATCGGACAGCAATGGGTAATCACCCGACAATCGGAGCAAGCCAGGGGCTGATCGTTTCACCAAACTGAAAAAGTCCGTCACCCTGGTGGTCACGGACTTTTTTTATTCCGGATACACTCACCCGATGCTCGCTGACACATCGCCCATTGCTGCCATTGCCACCGCCCCGGGCCGCGGCGGTATCGGCGTTGTGCGCATTTCCGGCAAACAGCTGGGCAACCTCATCCATGCCGTCTGCCGACTCGGAAGCGAACGGACGCTCAGCCCGCGACAGGCAACCTATCTGGATTTCATTCAGGCCGATGGCAGTGTCATTGATCGTGGCCTGGCTATTTATTTCAATGCACCCCACTCCTACACTGGCGAAGATGTCCTCGAGCTGCAAGGACATGGCGGCCCGGTAGTGATGCAAATGCTGCTTAATCGCTGCCTTGAGGCGGGCGCGGACATCGGACTGCGGCTGGCGAATCCGGGCGAGTTTACGCATCGCGCTTTTTTGAATGACAAACTCGATCTCGCTCAGGCGGAGGCTGTTTCCGATTTGATTGACGCCTCGACCGAAGCCGCCGCGCGGCTCGCAACACAATCCTTGTCAGGTGCGTTTTCAAAACAAATTGAACAACTGGTCGAACAAGTCATTCACTTGCGTATGCTGGTGGAAGCGACGCTGGATTTTCCCGAAGAAGAAATCGAATTCCTGGAAAAGTCCGACGCACTTGGTCAGCTCCAGGGCTTGCGTGAGACGCTGGAGGCCGTGTTAAAGCAAGCAGGGCAGGGCGCTTTGCTGCGTGACGGCCTCAAAGTGGTACTCGCAGGCCAACCCAATGTGGGCAAGAGTTCCCTGCTCAATGCACTGGCCGGTAACGATGTTGCGATTGTCACGCCCATCGCTGGTACGACACGCGACAAGATCACGGAAACGATTCATGTCGAAGGCATACCGATCAACATTATCGACACCGCGGGTATACGTGATGAAGCTGATGCCGATGGCGAGGTCGAACGCATCGGCATCTCGCGTACCTGGAATGCGGTTGAGCAAGCGGATGTCATTCTGCACATTATGGATGCCAGCCGCGGACCAACACGCGACGATGAAGACATTGTCGCGCGACTACCTGATCAGATACCCTTGCTGCGGATCTGGAACAAGATTGACCTCTCAGGGCACAAGCCTGGCATCGAGCAGCAAGACGAAGGTGCCCACATTTATCTGTCGGCCGCAGAACGGATCGGCATGGATTTGCTGCGCAAGGAACTGCTGCGTATCGCTGGCTGGCAGCAAACCGGCGAATCGATTTATCTGGCGCGCGAACGCCACCTGATTGCTTTGCGTGCCGCCCAAGCCCATTTGCAGATCGCGGCCGAGCTCGCAGCACAACGCGACAGTGCGCTGGATTTGTTCGCCGAAGAACTGCGACTGACTCAGGAGCGACTGAACAGCATTACCGGGGCTTTTACCTCGGATGATTTGCTGGGGGTGATTTTTAGCCGTTTTTGTATAGGAAAGTAGGGCGCTACCAACCCTTCTTTTTTGCTGACACTACGTACCGTGTCCACGCCCGCTTATCCCGTGCCGGTTTGCCCCGGTGCCATTTTTCAGACACAAAGGTTTTTCCGGTTATTGAACCAATAGCTGCTCATGGCTTCAGCGACGATTTCACGCGTCTGAAATCCGATTTGCGTATCAGCGCGTGAATACCCTTGGTGCGGTCAACTACCTGCGACACATTGAAATCCGTCGCCGCAGAAAGGTAGGCATAGGCGATGGCGCGTTCCATGTGCATGACCTCTGACAAAAAGCGAATGGCTTCTCTGACCGCGTCTTTCATCGCTTCATCCAGATCCGGATTCAATCCAATGGCAATCCAGTAATGCGGTGTTTCACCCAGCGGCTTTTCCAGCGAGCCGGAAGCCGAAGGAATGCGGGAATCGCCTTTTTTCAATAACGTGAAACGGAATGTGGCACGCATGGAGTGCTCCAGCGCGGTGAGCGCCACTTCACCATTGGCCTGGGCCATGTGCGGATCACCCGTGTAAAAATTCGCCCCAGGTACAAACACCGGCAAATAAATTGTCGTGCCGGCGCCCAAATCTTTGACATCGATATTGCCGCCATACGCGCCCGGTGGAACGGAATGGACCGGCTGATCCGTCGCCGCGGCCACGCCCATCACACCCATGAAGGGGGTCGCCGGAAAAGTGACCGTCTCATCCTGCCGGTTCGTCATCACGCCCTCCCACTGCCCGAGGCGATTACGCCGGATGGGCGTAAATACCGAGACGTTGTGAAATTTTTCCGGCGCTTGTTCACTCGCATCAGGCGCCGGTTTAGGGCCCTCGGGAAATTCGCCTGGCAACGCACCTTTGCCATGGCGGTTGGTGATTACGCCATAAGCAACACGTGGCACTACCGACAAAATATCGACTTTCAAAACATCGCCGGGTTCAGCGCCATCGACAGCGACCGGCCCGGTAATGATGTGCGGCCCGTCCTTGGCAAAGTCATGCGGCAAATCGGATTGGGTAATTGCAATGGCATCTTTCAACACCTGATGCGCGGGTATGCCCTTGGATGCGAAGTATTGCAGGGGATTGCGTCCTTGATCTTCCAGTAATCCCTCGTGCGACAAGGTATCGAAAATCACGGTCGCACCCGAGGGAACTGTGAGCACAGGCGCATCCGCCGCGTTGGGCAAATAGCCCCACTTGATCGTGGCACGTGTCGAGGGCACATAAAAAGCCTTGCCCCTATGACCTTTGATGGCGATAGGTCCGGGTTTGTCAGCCAAAGGCTGAAGCGGAAATACGGGGGTGGTACCCGCGCAAACCGAAGCAATCGCGCTTGCCAGCAAGACGCCAAGCGCCCAATGTTTGTTATGCATAGTGTCCTGAATCTCGTGATGAAGAATTTTAGTTTAGGAAATTATGCATGATTTCGAAAACCGACGAGCGCCTTATCTGGCCAACGAGCGGCGTCAACGATCACCATCAGCAAGCGGCTTTACACGACAGCACTTGCTTCAACGGCCATGACAAAAAAGCGAACGCAAGCGATTGCATCATTTGCCGGCATGTTTTCGAAGGAGACGCTGACCACCGAGACAATGCCGGAGGTGCCCCGCTGGCGTCAACTCGGTCTCAGCGCAGTGTCTGGAACACGCCGCGATCCCGATTTTTCATCACATCATCCCAGGAAAAAAGCTGACCATTCATCGCAATATAAACACCTGTCGCCGCAAGATTGGCCGCAGCACAGGCAAAGCCAAGATTAAACAAGGCATCAGATTGGCTGATTTGATAAGGCACCATGGCCCCGGTTAGAACGATCGTTTTTTTCAAAGCGGCCTGGCCCAGTACTCGCGCCGTCTCGGGCATGGTGTCGGTGCCATGAACGATGACGATGCGATTTTCAGCAGAGCGCTTGCAGGCCTCGCGTATTTGTTGACGATGGTTGTCTTGCATCTCGAGTGAATCCAATGCGAGCAAAGGCTCGAAACTCACTGGCGAAGTCAGTCGCACACGATCGAGTGCCTCTGGCAAAACGCTGTCCCGGAAAATCAGATTTCCGGTGAGTGGGTCGTAATGCTTGTCGAAAGTACCGCCTGTAGCGATGATGCGCAGATTCATGGCCATGGATCCTGAAAAAACTTGTCAGATGATAGCCTGAAGTCCGGATTCCGATCGACGCGACTCGCATGCAAAAAAAAGGAGTGAGTCCCAAGAGGACTCACTCCAAAAGTGCTGAGCAGCCAAGGCGAGGAACGACCTGCCTGCTCGCCATCCGAGACAAGATGGACTTGCATGGTAAGGGCGCGAACAAGACGAAATCCAATGTTTTATTGTCATAATCGCATTCGCCCGATTGTTTTCCTTGATGATGCAGCTTGTGCGTATCAGGGCCGTGTACGAGTTCAAACTCTTATTTATTTATGTATTCATGATCTAAGGCTGTAAAAATTCTGATTACATACAGCGCACGCTTACCGCTACACTGGCATTTATTCTGATTCTTTTCGTTGTGTTGAACGATGAAACCTGTTGCACCTGGCACCGTCATTTTTCACCGCTACCGCGGCTATGGTGTGATCACCTCTGTCAATCTCATGACCGGCTGGATCTCCGCGCGTTTCGGGGGTGAGGGACGAACGCTGGATTTGAATCTCTCCTGCGATCAGGTACATCATGCCGATGGCGAGCCCATACGGTTTCGTCGCGCGCCGCCTGATCGCATGCCACACGGTCGCTTGATGCGGATGATGCGCGAGCTTCACAAGGCCGGCTATCAACGATTGTATTTGTACAGCTGGCCCAAACCTTCCGGGTTGCACTGGCGCTGGCACTTGTTCACCGGGCCACGCCACTGGGTGCAACGCAGCTGGCGTGAAGGATGGTACGGGTCCGGGGCTGAATACAATTTGAATCCTGTGCTGGGCTGGGGCGAGTCACCGGGCGCGTCGACGCATGAGCTGTTGTCCGCTCTGGCGAAATTTGATCCTCAAGGGCTGGCGCGTGCTTTGGGTCGAGACGAAGACCATACCCAATGGTTTGCCGATGTCTGCGAAGCGCTGCTCCCGAATTACACCTTTTCACTGGGATGGGATCAGAGCGCAGGTTCGCAGCCGGGACAACTACCGGTAGTGCCACTGCGCTCGAATGTTGCGCCCTACAGCGGGCGGGCACTGCCCTGGCCACCGGGCTGGGGACGATTGTGGAGCAGTGTGCCCCGGGTGACGCCGACAGCCCGGGTTACGGGAACAAGTCCCGCTGGCGCCCCTTCAGACGCTGACGGTTGATATCCGTAACGCTGACTTCGCGCGGGCCGGCCAGTACGCGAATAACCTCCGCCGCGGCGATTTCGGCAGGCGTGATCACTTTCAGGTAGACACCAGTAAAGCCAGATTGCAACATATGCTTGATCGCTTGGGGATACCCCATCCGGGCCGCGAATTTGAAACAGGGCGCGCGCGGCTCTGTAACTTCTAGTTGCAATTTCCCGACCTCTAGTCGATCACCAATCCAAAGCTCGGTCTCGAGCAAACCTTCCGTAGTCAGATTCTCGCCCATGGCGCCAAAGGACAGTGGCTCTTGCCGGCGCAGTACGCGCTCGCGCGCGGCCACCCAGAACGCATAGTGCTCGTGCGGATACAAATAAATCGCCTTGTCCAAACCGCCATGTACGCTCATGTCGGCACGCTCATCTCCGAGAATGCCCAAGCGGTTCACCATCACCCGCCCTGACAAGGGCGCTTTGCGGATGGCTGACATGACCGATTGCGCATTCGCGTCGGTATTTACAAACAGGGCTTGAACGATGCCTGTGTTGATACTAATGATATTGGCCATGGTCGTTGATTGGTGAACTGCCGGTTGAACGGCGTCTCTGCTGATAATCAGCGAAATTTGATGTTAATGACAAACTTTTAACTCAACTTATTGTTTGTGAAAATGATCTCGAGTTAAAAAAGCGCTTTTTGCTGGAACATCTCCTAAGGAGCCTGCTTCAAGAATCTCTGCGGGCTGTGGCAGGTTTCCAAGTCTGGTTACAGAGTCAGGCCTTTGTTTCGACAACGGGTTACTATGCGGGCGATTGTTTTTGCCGGATATCTATGGCTCGCACGCCCTTTCTCCCGACCCGCGACGGTATTTCGCCTAGCTTGGTGTGGCTTCCACACGGACCCTGGAAAACCCTGGGGGATTATTTTGCCGTTCGCTTTCCCATGGTGAGCGCTGAAAGCTGGGCAGACCGCATGTCGCGCGGTGAAGTGGTCGATAACTCGGGCGTGACGCTTTCGCTGGACAGCCCGTTTCGCACCGGCGCTTGTGTATTTTATTACCGGCAGCGCCGTGACGAAACACCCATACCCTTTGAAGAAAAAATCCTGTTTCTGGATGGTCAGCTATTGGTAGTAGATAAACCGCATTTCGTTGCGGTGACACCCGGTGGCCGGTTTTTACGAGAGACGCTTCTCGCTCGTCTGAAGCGAAGTACAAGTATTGATACCTTAACGCCAATTCATCGACTCGACCGGGAGACCGCTGGTGTGATGATGTTTTCTGTTGATCCTTCTACACGCAGTCTTTGGCAATCGCTATTCAGATATCAAAAGGTCAATAAGATTTACGAGGCTGTCGCACCCTTTAGGGAATCAATGCGGTTTCCACAAGAGATCGGTAGTTGCATTGTTCGTGATGATAAATTTTTCCGTATGCGAGAAATTGAAGCGGAAGCAAATGCGTTTACAACTATTGAGATGATTGAAAGACGCGATCGGCTCGCGCTTTATCGTTTGTATCCTCGCACCGGTAAAATGCACCAGTTGCGGGTTCATATGAATTCACTTGGAATACCTATTCAGAATGACCGTTTTTATCCGGAGGCTTTTCCGCCCAGTACGGATGATTTTTCTGCGCCCTTGCAGTTACTCGCTCGATCATTGGCGTTTACCGACCCATTAAACGGCGAACATCGTTTATTTGAAAGTAATTTCCGGCTGCAAATAAGCGCAGATTAAATTATGAAAAAATTTCTGACGACGCGCATGCTGGTTCTAAGTGGCTTGGCATTTTTGATTGGTAAGGCCAGCGGTTGTGCAACGAACACCACTGCATCGCGATTGAGCCGGGATGACGATTTCCAGGCCAACAGCTCTTCAATTGTCATTCCGTTGCAGTCGGGGTCCAGTGTTTCGCGTCGTGGAGCAGCCGGCTCTGAATCTGATCTTGATAATAAATAATGCAACGCTACTCAATTCTCCTCGACCACACGTCATAAGTGGAGAGACGTCAACTGACGTCACGTTTTATGGCGAGCCCGCACAATGGTGTGCGGCAGGGACCAGTCAAATCAAAGGCTTGGTGTAATTGATCTTGCCACAAAAATGGCTGGTTTTATTGGTAAGCGCTCGCTTCACAAAGTCGCAACATAAAATCAGCTTGGTTCGAAAGACGGCACATTGGCATGTCATGTTTGGGTTTATAAAAAGAATAGCGTATGAATTCGATGTCATCAGGGCGATCAGACAATTTTGTTGTGCGAAGAGCGATTATTGCGCTGTCTGCTGCAGCATTTGGCAGCGGCATGTCGATGCGTGTCGCAGATCCTATGCTGGTTCGGCTCTCATTGGACTTTTCAATATCTTTGGGAATGGTCGCTTGGGTAGTCACTGTGTTTGGATTTGCTTATGGGGTCTCGCAATTATTTTTCGGCCCTTTAGGTGACCGCTATGGGAAATACCTCGTAATTGCGTGGGGTTGCATCGCTTGCGCGGCAACGGCCTTGGTATGCGGTCTTATGCGTGACTTTCCGAGTCTCCTAGTAGCTCGTATGTTGGCTGGCGCAACCGCCGCTGCCGTAATTCCTTTATCAATGGCGTGGATTGGTGATGTCGTTGCTTACGACGACAGACAATCCGTATTGGCGCGTTTTTTGGTTGGACAAATTCTGGGTTTATCGACCGGGGCGTTTGTTGGTGGGTGGTGTGCAGATTATCTCAACTGGCGTGCACCTTTTTTTCTAATCGCGCTCTGGTTTTTTGTTATTGGTTTGTACCTTGTTCGTTTGAACCGATCACTTCCGGAACATGCGCGCCTGCTGCATAAAGCGAATGGCAGTGCATTTTCTCGATTGGTTTCAGAATTTCGTGCGGTATTGTCTATCGATTGGGCACGAACAGTATTACTGACTGTGTTTATCGAAGGAGCGCTGGTATTTGTTGCGCTGGCTTTTCTGCCTGCGCATCTGCACACGGTATACAAGCTGTCGCTTGCGTCATCGGGTGCGATGGTCATGCTGTTTGGACTTGGGGGTTTGATCTTTGCGCTTGCGTCTCGAGTGTTAGTTCGTCAACTCCGCGAAACTGGCTTGACTCGTTACGGCGGCTTGGTGATGGGTTTAGCTCTGTTGGTGGTTGCCTATTCACCGCAGTGGTGGATTACTTTGCCAGCGTGTTTCTTCTTTGGCCTGGGGTTCTACATGTTGCACAACACATTGCAAATCAATGCAACACAGATGGCGCCTGAGAGGCGCGGTGCTGCTGTAGCTGCTTTTGCGTCGTGTTTTTTTCTTGGACAGTCGACCGGCGTTGCACTGGGTGGTGCTTTACTCGCGTTTACCAACACCGAGCATTTAATCGCAGCAGCCGGGCTCGGGGTCGCGCTTGTGGGCCAACATTTTTCTCAACGTCTGGTCACCAAGCTCGCTTAATACGTTTACATCAAGAACGCGCTGCGAACGCCCGCAGCTCAGCGGCGAGACTAGGCTGTCGTGAGTCCATGGCATTTGCCATTTGCTGGAGGTTCACAGCCGCGGCGACACGATCGGCGGTGTACTTGCTATCGGTACCCCTGGACGCAAATAAACCCGAACACAGGCTGGCTAAACGATGCAGGGGGGATAAGAAGAGGGGCTTGGCGATTGTATTGGGAGCAAAATAATGTGGTGGCATAACGATTCCAGTCAATAGATGTTTGTTGCACCGCAGTATAGTTTCTTGACAGATATATTTAAAATTTTGTTTTTAAATATCTTTTATATTAAATTTATATATCATGTGGTTTTGGCTTGTATCGTCACTTGTTACCCGTGAAGCTTTTCTTTAATCCACTATTACCCTCCCTCATATGAGTTTTCTAACCCTGGATCTCAATCTGCTGCGCGTGTTTGACGCAGTAATGACTGAGCAAAATCTCACGCGAGCAGCCAACCGACTCGCCATGACCCAGCCTGCGGTATCTAATGCGGTCAAACGTTTGCGTGACGCACTGGGTGATGAACTACTGATTCGCACAGCGCACGGAGTAAAACCAACCGCACGCGCTGAATCATTGTGGCCTGCTGTTAGGCAAGCACTGGCGGATTTGGAAGAAGCTGTTGCACCTCGCACCTTCGAGCTCGCAAAAGCACACGCAACTTTTCGAATGGCAATGGCAGATGCCACGGCTGGATTAATGTTGCCACCTTTGGTAAGGCTTATTGAAAACGAGGCGCCAGGCATCGATATACGCATGGTACCGCTGACAACACGCGAACCGCGCCCACAATTGTTACGCGGCGATATTGATTTGGCGATTGGTTTCTTCCCCGGAGTTGTCGCTCAATTGCAAGGAGCTACCGAAACACCGATACGCCATGAGCGACTGTATGCTGGCCAATATGTTTGCGTGATGAGAAAAAAACATATTTTGGCAAAAGAAGATTTAACTGTAGATAAGTATTGCGCTGCAAATCATTTGCTGGTGAGTTTTTCGGGCCGCGCGCGAGGATTGGTGGATGACGCCTTGGTGTCCCTGGGAAGACAGCGTCGGATTCTTTTAACAGTTAATCAGTTTTTTACCGCCGGTAAAGTGGTCGCTGCCTCTGATTTGATTATGGTCTTGCCGCGACATCTGATAGAAGCTACTGGAATGACGGATCATTTGGTGGCTAAGGAATTGCCGTTCGCAATGCCAGAGGTTCATATTGATATGTTGTGGCACGAGCGCAATGCTCGTTCGCCTGGGCATCGCTGGTTACGCGAGCAATTACGTGTCTCCGATGTTCTTAACAAGATCGGATCAGAGAGCTAAGACGTTATCTTCCATAATTCTTAGCGTGCAAGTTTGAGTGTTTGTGGTTTGTGCAGTAATTCATGATCGGTTCCCTTCAGAGCATTATCCGGAGTCGCGGTATTTTTTGCCAGCACTTTTTTGTAAAGAAACCTGGTAAAAGCGATGTGGGGCTTATGCACAAGCTGTCCTAGATTTACTCACAGATTTATCAACATCTGGAATTGCAGGCAATGTTTGCTTTTTGTTGTTTCATATAAGTTTGTATTTATAGATAGTAGTAATAAATAAGAGAAGCCGGTTACTGTGGATAACCCAAAATTGTTCTGCTGCTTCAGGTGCTTGGAAAAAAGATAAGCATTGAAAATGTTGCGTAACCAGGCAGGATAGTTTTTGTATAAAAATGAAGCAGGGGGTAAAACTCAAGCTTATCCACGTTGTGCCACAGACTTATCCTAGCGCTTATCAACAGTCAAACTGACAACATTTTCTTATTGGCCCCAAAGATTTTGCATAAGTTGGAACGCATGCGTAATGGCGGATTCTTGGCGGCGACTGTTTAAACACAGGAAAGATAACTCGGTTGTGACACTAACGGCGTTGGCAATCACGAGTCCGTGCGCCCGTGCTTCTCGCAACGCAACTGAATCACGAACCAGTGACAGGCCAATACCCGATTTGACCA
>JAJTGC010000015.1 GCA_021298975.1 Oxalobacteraceae bacterium | reverse complement strand
ACATTCTTTGGCAGCGCCGGGTCAACGTAAAAACTCACCGGCATTTGCCGCGCCTCATTGGGCGCCAGTGTTTGCTGCTTGAAGCAAAAGCATTCCATTTTCTTGAAATACTGCGCTGCCTCCTGTGGGGCATAGCTCGGAATCGCTTGCGCGTCCATGGCTCTGCCCTGCGTATTCACGACTTCATAGACCACTTGCGCCATCTCTCCCGGGTGCACCTGAACACTGGAGACCACAGGTTTGAATCGCCACGGGCCCGTGGTATTGGCGTCGAACTCCACCGTGATCGTGCGGCTAATGTCGACTTGGGTATTCGACGGGCCAGTATCGTTCAGGGTTTCCTGCACCGCCAGCACGTTAATGCCGGTGAGTTCACAAATCTTTTTGTACAGCGGTACCAGCGAGTACCCAAAACCAAACATCAGAACCGCCGCCAGCATCAATTTCCCGAGCATCCGCACATTCCTGCGGCTGCGGCGCTGGCTGCCTTCCTGCCCGGTCACCGCCACCGTCAGCTCGGAAACAGCGAATGCTTGAGAATGACGCCTGCGAAAAATACCACTGCAATCGACAGCAGTATCAGCGCTGTGCGCAGATTGGGCGGCTTCTTTGGTTCGGACATAAACACCTTTTACAAACAGCTGTTGCGTGGCCGGCGGCCTGAGCCGCCGGACCTGTCAATTTACTTTACCGTCGGTGGTGTCTCAAAGGTATGGAATGGTGCCGGGCTAGGCACAGTCCACTCCAGACCCTCAGCACCTTCCCACGGATTGGCGGCGGCCTTCTCGCCACCACGGATCGATGGCAGAACAACGAAGAACAGGAAGTACACCTGGGACAGACCAAAACCGAAAGCACCAATCGACGCGATCATGTTGAAATCGGTGAACTGCGCTGCGTAATCGGCATAGCGACGGGGCATACCGGCCAGACCCAGGAAGTGCATCGGAAAGAAGGTCACGTTAAACGTGATCAGCGATGCCCAGAAATGGATCTTGCCGCGCGTTTCGTTGTACATGAAGCCTGTCCACTTCGGCGCCCAGTAATAGAAGCCTGCAAACAGCGCGAACAGAGAGCCAGCGACCAGCACGTAGTGGAAGTGCGCCACAACATAGTAGGTGTCCTGCAACTGGATATCGACCGGTGTGATCGCGAGGATCAGGCCGGTGAAGCCGCCCATCGTGAACACGAAGATGAAGCCAACCGCCCACAACATCGGGGACTCGAAAGTCATCGAACCTTGCCACATGGTGGCGATCCAGTTGAACACTTTCACGCCGGTGGGTACCGCGATCAGCATGGTCGCGTACATGAAGAACAGCTGACTAGTGACCGGCATGCCGGTTGAGAACATGTGGTGCGCCCAGACGATGAAGGACAGAATCGCGATCGAGGACGTTGCATAGACCATCGAGGCATAGCCAAACAGTGGCTTGCGCGCGAAAGCGGGAATGATCTGCGAGACGATGCCGAAGGCCGGCAGAATCATGATGTATACCTCTGGGTGACCGAAGAACCAGAAGATGTGTTGATACATCACCGGATCACCGCCACCTGCGGCGTTGAAGAACGACGTGCCGAAATGGCGGTCAGTCAGCGTCATGGTGATCGCGCCAGCAAGCACAGGCATCACGGCGATCAGCAGGTAGGCGGTAATCAGCCATGTCCAGGCAAACATCGGCATCTTCATCAAGGTCATGCCGGGCGCGCGCATGTTGAGGATGGTCGTGACAATGTTAATCGAACCCATGATCGACGATGCGCCCATGATGTGCATCGCGAAAATGCCCATGTCCATGCCGATGCCCATTTGCGTGGACAGCGGTGCATAAAGCGTCCAGCCTGCGGCGGTTGCACCACCTGGCACCAGGAATGAAGACACCAGCAGAATCGCGGCGGGCGGCAGCAACCAGAACGAGAAGTTGTTCATCCGCGCAAACGCCATGTCAGCCGCACCGATCTGCAGCGGGATCATCCAGTTCGCAAACCCCACGAAGGCCGGCATGATGGCGCCAAAGACCATGATCAGGCCGTGCATCGTGGTCAGCTGATTGAAGAACTCCGGCTGGAACAATTGCAGGCCGGGCATGAACAGCTCTGCGCGAATACCGAGCGCGAGCAGACCACCGGTCAGCAGCATGGCGAACGAGAACCACAGGTACAGCGTACCGATGTCCTTGTGATTGGTCGCATAAAGCCAGCGACGCCAGCCGTGCGGATGATGATCGTCGTGCGCGTGGTCATCGTGACCGTGGGCGTGATCCAGAGTAGTGCTCATGGGTTTCTCCTCGTTTTTCTCGGTTACTTGCGCGCAGCCAGAACTTCGGCGGGCTGAACAATGTTGTCGTCAGCTTTGTTGGACCAGTTGTTGCGTGTGTAGGTGATGACGGCTGCGATTTCGGTGTCGGACAAGCTGGCCTTCCATCCCGGCATCGCGTTCTTGCCATTGAGAAGAATCGCGATCTGACCATCCTGTGGGCCATTGACCATCTGCGAACCATCCAACGCAGGAAATGCGCCGGGCACGCCCTTGCCATTGGCCTGGTGACAAGCCACACAATTGGCGGCGTAGACTTTTTCACCGCGTGCGGCCAGTTCTGCAACGGTCCACGTCTTGTTCGGATCATCCGATTTGGCCGTCATTGCGCTCTTCTGCGCAACAATCCACTTCGCGTAATCTTCTTCGCTCACCACATTGACCACGATCGGCATGAAGGCATGTTCCTTACCGCACAGCTCATAGCAGTTGCCGCGGTAGGTGCCAATTTTTTCTGCCTTGAACCAGGTATCACGCACGAAGCCGGGAATCGCATCTTGTTTGACGCCCAGCGCAGGAACGCCCCACGCGTGGATCACGTCATTGGCCGTGGTCACGATACGGATCTTTTTGTTGACCGGCACGACGAGCGGATGATCGACTTCGAGCAGGTAATTATCGCCTTTCGGTGCGATGCCATTGATCTGATCGCGCGGCGTCGAGAGGGCTGACAGGTACGCGATACCTTCACCGTCACCCTTGAGGTAGTCATAGCCCCACTTCCACTGCATGCCCGTCGCCTTGATGGTGATGTCGGCGTTCGACGTGTCTTTCATCGCAACCACCGTTTTGGTAGCCGGCAGCGCCATTAGCACCACGATCACGAACGGCACAACTGTCCACGCAATCTCCACGCTGGTGCTCTCGTGGAAGCTGGCCGATTTGTGACCCAGCGATTTACGGTGCTTGAGGATTGAGTAAAACATCACGCCGAACACGGCAAGAAAAATCGCCAGGCAAATGCCGATCATCCAGTTGTGCAAAACGTAAATATCGGCAGCAATGGCCGTGACGGGTGTCTGGAAGTTGAGCTGATGCACAGCTGGTCCACCCTCCATGTTGCTGACTGCGGATGCCGAACCGAAGATCGTCAGTCCGAGAGCCGCCATGGACAGCAGGGTTAGGCGCTTCACGTAGTTCATAGTGTCCTCAAAGCCTGATTGAATAGTCGTCTACTGCTTTACTGCTTTTGTTTCCAGATCAGATACTGACTCTGTGGCCAAGGAGTTCCTGATCCAGTTCCTTGGCGAATTCCCGTCGCTTGCGCTCGGTGAGGAATCGACCCACCTCAACCCGGCCTGCACTTCCCTCCAGCCCGATCAATCCATGGCTCAGCACTGGTAACGCGACCCGCGTACGGCAGGGGTCCATTCGAAATTGTCTGGTCTTTTCAGCCTGCACCAACTCGACGACCAACTCGGCATCATTGAGCGCAATACATTCGCGATCCGTAGCGTGCCGACCGAAATACAAAAATGCTGCTGCCACTGCGGTCATTTCGAGTACGGCAAACACCATGATCAACCACGCGCCGTGCCAGGTGAAATAACTTGCCACCATCAGTGAGGCGCCACACAGCGCCAAATAAGCCTTGGCCAACTGCCTCGGCGAAATGGAGCAATTTTTCTTCAGGACCCATTCTCGCGTCGCCATCGCACCCTACCCACTCTGGAAAATCGGTGGGCAATGCGTCGCCCAAAGCCCTCGGAGTATAAGCGAAAAAAATAACTGCCGCCAACTGCAAAAGTCCTCGAAGAAAGTAACCGGGTAGTTAAATTTTGCACAGGTAGTTCAAGGCTTTCGGCGCTCGAAATGAACAATAGGCTCTCCCGTGCCGATGACTCTTGGCCTGGCCCGGAAAGCATGGCCATAGATGACCTCGATGGTGAGTCCGATCCTGCCATCCCGGTCTGCCAGCCGCGCCAGTGAGTGCGTCAGCGACTGCCCCTGCTGGCGCGACATCAGGCCACGCGCGCGGTCTTCCAGCGGATTGCCACCGAACGCCCGCACATCGGCCAGCAATTTTGTCGCTGATGAATAAGTGATATTCAGCTTTTCCATATCCATGACAGGTGATGCAAAACCCGCATCAACCAGCATGTCGCCGTAATCATGCAGATCCACAAAAGGCAGCACGCGCGCATGATGACCCGTGACCGCCGCCACGTCGCGCAACTCCTTGAACGTATCCGGCCCGAAGCAGCAAAACATCAACAAGCCATCAACACGCAACACCCGCGCCCATTCGGCCAACACCTTGTGTGGCTGCGGATGCCAATGCAAGGCCAGATTGGACCAGACCAGATCCATCGCTGCCGCTTTCAACGGTAGCTGACCAAAATCAGCGCAAACCAGTGCCGACGTCGCTGACCGGTGTTGACCCCGCACGCGTAGTGCGTGCAGGAGCCTCTGCATGCCTGACCATGAACGGGCTTCGCGTTGTCGTGCTTCGCTGAGCATCGCCAACGCAGCATCCAGTCCCAAAAATGCGGCGCGCGGAAAATGCTGACGCAGCGTGAGCAAATCATCGCCCTCGCCACAACCGGCATCAAGGACCCTCACAGGATCAATTTTGATCAGCGAGAGGCGCTCGAACATGCGCCCCGCAATCTCACGCCGCAAGAACTGCGATTGCGCAACACGCTCGGGGCGGGCGAACAAACGACGAATCCGATCCAGCGCGATCGGCGCACTGATGCGTTGCGGCTCTGGGGGAGAGGACGATGAAGCCATCAGTAAACCGGCACGGCTGCGGGCAAGGTCATAAGATCCATGAAGAAAATCAGTCGCTCAGCAGACCTGATGCGCAAGACGCAAGGCTGCAATGAAATAATTCGGCGCAGTGTACCGCAGCAGGCTGGGCATGGTATTGAGCCTTCTTTTCAACACGAACTCTCGGTAATTATGGATTGCTTCAACCGGCCTTCATTTTTCCGTCTTGTGCGCACCGCCCTCGAAACCCTTCTGCCCGGCAGCTGCGCTCTGTGTCATGGCGATAGCCAAAATGCGCTCTGCAGTACGTGCCGCCTGCAGTTTTTTGCAAACACGCCCATGCGTTGCGAAATCTGCGCCAGGCGAATGCCGCATCCGCGTGCAAAAATTTGCGGCGCCTGCCTGCGCAGACCACCCGCATTCGACGCCACCAGCGTCGCTTGCGATTACGCCGCTCCGTCAAATCTTCTGATCCAAGACCTGAAGTTTCGCGCGCGTCTGCCGTTGGCGCAATCCTTCGGGCAGATGCTGGCAAACGCGATCACACAGCGGCCGAGCGACCCGCCCAACGTAATCATCCCGGTACCCCTCTCAGAGACCCGACTGGCGCAGCGGGGCTTCAATCAGGCCAGCGAAATTGCGCGCTCGCTCTCGCGGTACACCGGCATACCATTGCAGGCGCGGTGGTGCGTACGAGTTCGGGACACACAGCCGCAGGCCGGACTACCGCTGAGCGAAAGACGGGTTAATATGCGCGGCGCTTTTGCAGTGCCGCTGGATGTCTCCGTGCGCGGTCAGCATGTGCTGCTGGTGGACGATGTGATGACGACCGGCCATACGCTCAACGAGCTCGCCGCCTGTCTCAAGCGACACGGCGCAAGGCGTGTAACGAATGCAGTTTTTGCACGCACACCGGAAAAATGAACTGATGCGGAGGTGGCCTTGTTTCATGTGGTGCTGGTCGAACCCGAAATACCGCCGAACACCGGCAATATCATTCGGCTGTGCGCCAATACCGGCGCGCATCTGCATCTGATTGAGCCGTTGGGTTTTCCGCTGGACGACGCAAAGATGCGCCGGGCGGGGCTGGACTATCACGAATACGCGGCCATGCAAGTGCATCGTGACTGGGCTTCATTTCTGGCCGCCTTGCAGCCCGACCCGCTGCGACTGTTCGCGATGACCACCCATGGGTCTGCCGTGTTCGCCCATGTGCGCTTCCAGCCCGGTGATGTGTTTGTCTTTGGGTCAGAGACGCGCGGCTTGTCCGTCAGTTTGCGCGAATCCTTTCCGCCTTCACAAAGAATCCGACTACCGATGCGTGCCGGTAACCGCAGCCTGAATCTGTCCAATGCGGTGGCCGTTACCGTTTATGAAGCCTGGCGTCAGAATGACTTTGTCAGCGGTAGCTGACCAGCACTGATGTGGCTCACCCACCGACCTGCACGGCGCAATCTGCGGCTGCACTGGCGAGCCACTCAACACTGATCAGTTCAGCAGGTTCTTGCGCCTATAATTCGATAATTGCTTCTTTTTATTTTGAGGACACCATGCTGAACCGACTCATGATCGCACTTGTCACCCTGCTCGCCACCACCCTGGTTCACGCGCACGGCACGCACGCCGGCAGCATCCATGTAGAACAGGCGCAGGCGCGTGCCAGCGTAGGCAACCAGTCCAATGGCGCCGCTTTTTTGACTATTGAAAATCAGGGCAAGGTCGATGATGTCCTGCAGTCTGTGGCTGCACCAATCGCTGGCAAGGTAGAGATTCACACGATGACGATGGAAGGCGACGTGATGAAAATGCGTACAGTCGAACGCATTGAGCTCAAGGCCGGCGAAACAATTGAGATGAAATCTGGGCAGGGTTATCACATCATGCTGATCGGCCTGAAAAAACCACTGAAGGCAGGCGACAGCTTTCCCATGCAACTGAGCTTCCGCAAAGCGGGCAAGGTACGGCTCACGGTCACGGTCGTGGAAGCAGGTGCAGCATCAAAATCAGGGCAAGATGAACAGATGCATGAGCATCATCATCACCAGTAAGGGGTGCCATCGACAGGCTGCTCTCCGTCTGAGATCTCTTGCAGGGCGGCTGCTGGCATGCGGGCTGGCATCGTTCCGCAGGCGGACCACATTCAGCCCGCACTACCTGCCCTATCTTTTCCATGCAACCGTACGGTCTGCGGTGCCTCAGCCATGAATGATTTTGCGCTCCGGCACCGTCTGCGGATCGCCAAACATACTTTGATGCCAGTATTCGTGAGCATCTGCGAGCCAGATAAATTTTTTGTTCGTTTCGGATAAACACCTGAGCGGTGCGAGCGATACCTGATAGCGGGTGAGCAGTGCGATGAATTCTCTTGATGCACTCTTGGTGAGAAATCGTATTTCCATTCTGAGCAGTAGTCGCCCATCGTTCATCTGAAATTCGCGGATAGCCGTCAGATCTTTCAATCCCTGAAAAAAGCGCTGCTCGTCACCCGCAGTCAGGAATGAGGGCAAATCGATTTCAACTTCCATTATTTTGACTTGAGCGCTTGTGCATTTCCCGTGACCGCGCCAACCTGTATGTTCGTGCGGCGGGGCGAATTTAAAACACTCAACTCATCTGGGGCGAAAAAATTACAGGAATGTGTGCGCGACACCACAGACCTTTGCTGCAGAGAATGGCGGCACAGATTATCTGCTGCCACGACGCGAACCTGAGCACGCAACGGCTCAGGTCGCCAACAGGTTTTCGCTCGTCAAAACTAAAGGCAGGTTTGGGGCTGCAAACGCTCAGGAACGCGCGCCGTAATGCTGAAATACCTTGCGGCTATCCCCCTCGCCAAACAAGATCACATCGTAGGCATCTCTGCGTGTGCCCTCGACCTCCATGCCTGGACTGCCCACGGGCATCCCGGGCACGGCCAGACCGATAGCCTTGGGGCGCTCGGAAAGCAAACGCCGAATATCTTGTGCAGGCACGTGACCTTCCAGCGCGTAACCATCCACCATGGCGGTATGACAAGACGCCATATCGGGTGGCACGCCGAAGCGCAACCGGTAGGGCCCGGTTTTCGGCACATTATGCGCAATGACCTCGAAACCATTTTGCTCAAGATGGGTGATCCATTCGACGCAACAGCCGCAGCTGGATGTTTTGAACACGTCAATCTGCGTTTTCTTTTCAGCGCGCACGAGGGCGGGCGCGGCCAGGCCGATAAATAATGCCTGCATCAGGGTTCTGCGTTTCATTGGCTATCCTTGTCGATTGTCACCCGCGCGCACAGACGCGCCATCAGGGCGGAAATGGCAGTGTAGTGCAGGTTTGCGATCATCACAGCGTGTCGCTGGTGCTTGGCGAGGGGCGCTGCCTGTCTACGTTGGGCGAAGGGCGCCGTTTGTCTGGGTTAAGCGGAGACCGCTTACCAGCTACGCAGAGGCTTTTGTCTGGGGCTCGAGCCGGGCGATCGCTTCCTTGCGATAGCGATTGAGTTCCTGGACAGAACTGAAGCTGCGCTCAAACAGCAAAGAGAGGTTGTGCAAAATCCGGTCGATCACTTTCTTTTCCCAGTCACCATCAAAACGAATCTGGTGATCCAGCCAGGCCTCAAGCCAGTTGGGATCAGGCAGACGACTTTGCACGGTGTCGTTGGGATAGAGCGCCTGGTTCACATGAAGATTGGTCGGATGCAGTGGTTTTTCGGTGCGGCGTGCGGAGGCCATAAGCACACCAATTTTTGCGAAAGCAACCCGGGCATTGTCACCCGCTTCTGCAAGTGCTTTTTTCATGTAGCGCAGGTATGCGCCGCCGTGCCGTGCCTCATCATGACTGATGATCTTGTAAATCTGCTTGATCACCGGCTCGGTATGCCAGTCAGCAGCACAGCGATACCAGTGATTGAGTCGTATCTCGCCACAAAAATGCAGCATCAGCGTTTCCAGCGGCGGCGCCGGATCGAATTCAAAGCGCACGTTATGCAGTTCTGCTTCGGTAGGTACCAGCTCAGGCCGAAACCGGCGCAGATATTCCATCAATACCAGCGAATGCTTTTGCTCTTCAAAAAACCAGACCGACATGAAGGCTGAAAAATCACTGTCATTGCGGTTATCGCGCAAGAACATCTCAGTCGCCGGCAGGGCTGACCACTCGGTGATTGCATTCATGCGTATGGTCTGCGCCTGCTCGTCAGACAGCCGTGCAGGATCGAACTCACCCCATGGAATATCCGTTTCCATGTTCCAGCGGACTTGCTCGAGTGAGCGGAAGAGTTCGGGATACAGCATTTGTTGAGATTCCTGCATCATTGGCGTGTGGGGATTCTACCAATAAAGTGATTGTTCGATCGATGGCCGGGGCGACTTGTAGATTGCTTTTACCTGAGCCCGAAATCACAAGTCGTTCAGTGCATCGAGCATTTGTCCGGCGCGATGACGTATCGCGTCGCGCTCGGCCGTATCGAGCCTTTGCAGATTTTTTGCCATCAGCGCTGTCCTTGGATTGGCCGACAGCGTGGCCTCGTGCTTGTCGATGAAATGCCAATACAGGGTCGTGAACGGGCATGCGGTCTCGCCGGTGCGCTGCGCTGGGTCGTAACGACAGCCGGAACAATAATTACTCTGGCGGTTGATGTAGGCGCCGCTCGCCACATACGGCTTGCTGGTAAACCGCGGACCACAGGCATGCAATGCCATGCCCGCCGTATTCGGCAGCTCGACCCACTCAATCGCATCCACGTAAATGGCCAGATACCAGTCGCAGACCTGTTGCGGCGACAAGCCCGCCAGCAAGGCGAAGTTACCGGTGACCATCAGCCGCTGAATGTGATGGGCATAACCCAGCTCCAGCGTTTGCTTGAGGCTGTCACGCACACAGGCCATGTCGGTTCGGCCATTCCAGAACCAGTCCGGCAAGTCGCGCTCGTGCCCGTAATGATTTGCCTTGGCCATTGCCGGCATGTCGGTCCAGTACACACCGCGGATAAACTCGCGCCAGCCGAGTACCTGCCGAATGAAGCCCTCTGCGCTTTCGATCGAGACATGACCCTGGCGCCAAGCCTGCTCTGCTGCCGCGATAACTTCACGCGGGTCGAGCAGGTGCAGATTGAGCGCTGTCGATAACAGGGAGTGCCAACCCAGCGGTGTGTCGGTCCACATCGCATCCTGAAAGTCACCGAACTTGCATAGGCGCTGATCAACGAAACGTGCCAAAGCTTCCAGCCCCTGCTCTCTGGTGACTGGCCACGCAAAGTGTGCGAGCGACCCGGGGTGGTCCGGAAAAAGTTTTTCCACCAGAGCGATCACTTGCAGCGTCACCGCATCGGGCGCAAAAGCAGCGGGCGGCGGGATCGCACCGGGACCGGTGCGTTTGGGGTAGGCGCTGCGATTGTCGGCATCGAAATTCCATTGACCACCGGCAGGTTCGGCGCCGTCCATCATGACGCCGAATTTTTTTCGCATCACACGGTAAAAAAACTCCATGCGCAGCTCTTTCTTGCCCCGTGCCCAGTCGGCGAATTCCGGTCGACTGCACAGAAAATGGGTGTCATCCAGCAAATGCAGCACCATGCCCTCGTCACGGGCCACGTTTTGTATCTGCTGTAGCATGCGCCACTCGCCCGGCTCGGCCAGCCGCAAGGCATGCGGGCGATGCGCGCGCAAGGCTTGCCGGAGGCGCTCATCGAAACCCGGCTCGACCGGATCATCAATTTGCACGTAGTGGAGGGGCCAGCCGCGCGCCGCCACGCCATTGGCGAAATGCCGCATCGCAGACAGGAACAAGGCAATGCGGGCCTTGTGCGACCAAACCGCCTTTGCCTCGCCCGGCGCCTCAATCATCAGCACAGCATCCTGTGCAGCATCGAAGTCCTCGAACACAGGACTGGTAAAACTCAATTGGTCACCGAGGACGAGGATCAGATGGCGCATGAGCAGGGCAGAAAAGTTGTCATAAATAAATTCTCGACTAAGTGAAATGCGACAGAAGACTTGGTTTTTTTGCTTTTTTCAGACTAATCAGGAAAAAGTTTGCGGACAGGCACACGATTTCCATGAATGCGCTAGAATAACCGAGCAGTCTAAATTAAAACTTAATGGTATTCAGATAATGAGTCAGCAAACAATACGCGCAATACCAAGACCTTGGTGGGTGACGGTCAGTTTTCTCGGGCTTCTGACACTGCTGGCACTCATGCCGCGGGTCAGCCTCGCCGATGAATGCCCGGCTTTGCTGAACTTCAAGCACAGCCGCCTGCAGGATGACTCGCCACAAAATCTTTGCCAGTACACGGGCAAGGTCACACTGGTTGTCAACACGGCAAGTTACTGCGGATTTACTTCGCAGTACGAAGGCCTGGAAAAGCTGTACGCAACCTACAAGGACAAGGGACTGGTAATTCTTGGCTTCCCGTCGAACGATTTCAGTCAGGAACCTGGCAACAGTAAGGAAATCGCTGACTTTTGCTACAACACCTACGGCGTAAAGTTTCCGATGTTTTCGAAAACAGCCGTCAAGGGCAAGGAAGCCCATCCGTTGTTCGCGACACTGGCCAAGACCAGTGGCAAAGCGCCCGGCTGGAATTTCAACAAATACTTGATCGATCGAGAAGGCAAGCTGGTCAGCCATTACGGCAGTACCACGTCGCCCAACGACAAGACGATGCTGGCCGCTATCGAAAAGGCGCTCAACACCAAGTAAGAACCTGCTGCGTAGGGCTGCATGCGGCGTTGACAGCGCCCGATCGTACATCGGTGCTGAATGCATGGCTGCTGTGGTGGCATGAGCCTATCGAGACCGGTTCCCAGTAATGCGGATGCAGGGCATCCGAAACGGTTTTTGCTGTGATGCCTCCCGGCACAGGCTGGTGGCATGTCGGGGCGATCTTCCCCCAACCCGTATTCTCCCTGACGGGCGTCACAGCTATTTTATTCGCGCGGGGTATCAAAACCATGAAAATCGCAGTGGTTGGCTCCGGAATCTCCGGACTCTCAGCGGCCTGGCAGCTCGCCCGCACAGGACACGACGTATCGCTGTACGAAGCCGGCGATTATTTTGGCGGTCACACCAATACGGTGGACATCACCGTCGAGGGCAAAACTTTCGGTGTAGACACGGGTTTTCTCGTTTTTAATCACCGCACGTATCCCAATCTGGTTCGGCTGTTTGATGACATCAAAGTCAATACCTCAGCCAGCGATATGTCCTTCTCGTGCAAACTGCCGCTGTCGGATCAGCCCGGCGCGCGCATGCTGGAATGGGCGGGCGCCAACCTCAATACCGTATTTGCTCAAAGGCGCAATCTCTTCAATCCGCGCTTTCTGCGAATGATCAAAGATATCCTGCGCTTCAATCGGGAAACAACGCAGATGGCCCAAAGTGGTGACGCGATGGATGACATGCCGCTCGGTGATTTTCTGGTTCAGCACCAGTACAGCACCGAATTTCGCGACTGGTATTTGCTGCCCATGGCGGGGTGCATCTGGTCTTGTCCCACCGAGCAGATGCTCGCGTTTCCGCTTGCGACTTTTGTGCGCTTTTGCCATAACCACGGACTGATTCAGGTGAGCGATCGGCCACAATGGCACACCGTGACCGGTGGCGCGCGGCATTATGTCGTCCAACTACTCAAAGCCATCACCAGCAAATATCTCAAGACACCCGTCACATCAGTATCGCGTGTTGATCTCGGCGCACTGAGGCAAGTGAAAGTGGATTCCGCTCTGGGCAGCCTGATGTACGATCAAGTCGTGCTCGCCTGCCACAGCGACCAAAGTCTCGCGCTGCTGAGCGATGCCAGTGATGATGAGAAAAAAATTCTCTCTGCGGTGGGCTACCAGCCCAATCAGGCGGTACTTCACACCGACGCCAGCTGCCTTCCCGAGCGTAAAGCTGCCTGGTCAGCCTGGAACTATGAGAGTGCCGGTACAGAAGCGCCCCGCGTGTGTGTGCACTACCTGATCAATATGCTGCAGCCGCTGCCATGCAAGACGCCGGTGATCGTGTCACTCAATCCTTTGTCCGAACCGAATCCCGCGAGCGTGATGGGGCGCTTTGATTATGCGCATCCGGTGTTTGACAGCGCCGCCATTGCTGCCCAACAGGCACTGCCACGCATTCAGGGTCAGCGCAATACCTGGTTCGCTGGCGCGTGGACGGGCTATGGTTTCCATGAGGATGGCCTCAAATCCGGCCTGTCGGTGGCCAGCGCCATCGAACAACAAGCGCTGCAGCATGAGCGCCGCGCCGCGTGAGGGAGGCTGTGATGCAAAAGCTGCCCAAGCAAGCGTTGTTGAGCAGAGGTCAGGTAAGACACAGCCGCCTGCGCCCGGCGCAAAACACCTTCAGCTACGGCGTATTCACACTCATGTTACCGCTGCGTACGCTGGGCGACGCTGCACTACCCAGTCGCTTGTGCTCACGCAATCGCTTCAATCTGATGTCCTTCTACGATCGCGATCATGGTGATGGCAAATCACCGCTGCTGCAGTGGATAGATCAATTATTGAAAAGCGAGCAGGTCAACGATGCCGATGGCGAAATCTGGCTGCAGAGCTTCCCTCGGGTGCTGGGCTATGTCTTCAATCCGGTCTCGTTCTGGTATTGCCACCGGCGTGATGGTGAGTTGCGCGCGATTGTCTGCGAAGTGAACAATACCTTCGGCGAGCGTCATTGCTACCTGTTGGATACCGGCGACGTGATGTCCTGGGGCGTGTCGCTGGCGGCGAAAAAAGTCTTTCATGTGTCGCCCTTCTGCGCTGTCGAAGGCAATTATCGTTTCCGCTTCATGCGCACGACGCAGCATATCGAGGGCAAAGATATCGAGCGCATCGTAGCGCGCATTGATTATGACGATGACCAAGGCCCGCTGCTGCTGACGAGCGTCTCCGGTGTACTCTCGCCACTCTCCAATACCAGCGCCGCTGAAGCCTTGCTGCGTCATCCGCTGATGACCCTCGGCGTGATTGCCCGGATTCACTGGCAGGCACTGCGCCTGTTCATCAAGCGCGTGCCATTCTTCAGAAAACCATTGCCACCTACTTCTTCATTGAGCCGATGAATAAACCACTGTCTCCCTCACGCGCCCTTCATGATGAGATTACTGGCAGCTATATTCAATCTGCCACGCTTCCGGCACAGGCGAGAATCGTGCTTCAAATGTTACGCCGATTGGAACATGGCGCGCTGCAACTGACCTGCCCGGATGGCACGTCGCTGCATTTTGGTGACGACAGCACGGCTGTCACGCTGACACTGAAGAACTGGGATCCGTGCGTCGCCGTGATGAAATCAGGGGACATCGGATTTGCGGAGAGCTTTATCAGCCAGCAATGGCATACCGATGATCTGACCGGTCTGCTCAGGCTGTTCATCTACAACCGCAATGCGCTGGAGACGGCGATTTATGGCAGCTGGTGGGGCAGTCTGGTCTACCGTATTCGTCATCTTTTCAATCGCAATTCACGCTCCGGCAGTCGCCGTAATATCCACGCGCATTACGATATCGGCAATCACTTTTACACGCTGTGGCTGGATCCGTCGATGACCTATTCGAGCGCGCTGTTTGCGCATCCGCAGGCGACACTGCAGGAAGCACAAACCGCCAAGTACGAACGTATTTATGACGAACTGAAGTTGAGCGCCGGCAGCCGAATTCTGGAGATTGGTTGTGGCTGGGGCGGCTTTGCCGAGCTTGCTGCAACGCGTGGCGCGCATCTTACAGGTCTGACACTGTCGACCGAGCAGCTGGAATTCGCGCAGCAACGCTTGCAAACAGCCGGACTGGCCGGTCAGACCGACCTGAAGCTGCAGGATTATCGCGATGCCGAAGGTGAATTTGATGCAATCGCATCGATCGAGATGTTCGAGGCGGTTGGCGAAGCCTATTGGGACAGTTACTTTACCTGTGTGGCGCAGCGGCTGAAAACTGGCGGGCGGGCTTGCATACAAACCATCACGATTGAGGATGGCCTGTTCGAGCGCTACCGTACCGGGACTGATTTTATTCAGCAATACATTTTCCCCGGTGGCATGCTGCCATCGCCCTCGGTGTTTCGCGCTTACGCAGAACGTCATGGCCTGCAAGTCGTCAATGAACTCGCCTTCGGTCTCGATTACGCACGAACACTCGAACTGTGGCACGCGGCCTTCATGAAAACCCTGCCGGAAGTGACCGCACAGGGCTTTGATACGGCCTTCATTCAAACCTGGCGTTTTTATCTGTCTTATTGCGAAGCGGGATTTCGTGCCGGCAGCATCGACCTGTATCAGTTCACATTGCAGAAACGATGAAGAAAGCGCCATACCCACGAATTTTTTTCTTGCTGGCTCTGGTGGCATGCCTGCTATCTCTGTCGGCATTCGCGCAGACATCCCCGACCTACGTTCGGCAAGTGCTCCCCGAGTCCACGCTGGTCGGACAGGGTGTGTACCGCTGGTTTGGTCTGAGCATTTATAAAGCGCGCTTGTGGGGTGACAAAACAAAGGTCACCGCAGCAGGATGGCCCGGCAGCAGTTTTGCCCTGGAGCTTGAATACACACGAACCCTGTACGGTGAAAAAATTGCCGTTGCCAGTATCGATGAAATAAAAAAACTGGGGATAGGTACCAACGCGCAACATGATCAATGGCTGGCTGATATGAAGAAGATTTTCCCCAATGTGGACGAAGGTCAGCAGCTGACCGGCATCTTCGCTCCCGGGCAGCCGTCACGCTTTTTTTTCAATGGCAAACCCATCGGTGATGTTGCCGATCCTGAATTCGGTCCTGCATTTTTTGGTATCTGGTTACATCCGAAAACGTCAGCACCAAAATTGCGTCAGCTTTTATTGAACACGAAATGACGGGGGCTATCTTGAGTCAGCAGAGACATCCCGAATGACATTCTCCTTGAGGCATTTATTTGCCTACGGCTTGTTTGGACTGCCACTCGCGCTGCTGGCGCTGCCCGTCTATGTCGTGGTGCCGCAGTTGTACGCCGGTACGCTGGGATTGTCGCTGACCGCCGTGGGCAGCCTGTTGCTGGCCGCTCGGTTGTTTGATGCCTTCATTGATCCGGCCTTGGGTGGCTGGATGGACAGAGCGGCGCTGACGCGTGGCCATGCCGGCTTTGTGCTGATGTCGCTGGCACCGCTGAGTGCCGGCTATCTGGCGCTGTTTCATCCGCCGGTGCTGTCGACCGATCATTTGTATCTGTGGTTTGGTTTGAGCTTGCTGGTAGTTTACGCAGGCTTCAGCATGGCGACGATTGCGCACAACAGCTGGGGCGCAAGTCTCACGCAGCAACGCGGCGAGCGCGCACGCCTGACAGCAACGCGCGAAGCCTGCGCATTGGCAGGTGTCGTGATGGCGGCGGCGCTGCCCATGATGATTGGCATGGCCGGCTTGTCGATCGTTTTTATTTTACTGCTCGCCGTCACGGCTTTTGTACTGCTGCGCTTTGCGCCACGCGCGTTGTTGCGCACCGCAGAGAATGCGCCAGCACACTCCGTGATGCTGCCCTTGCGCGACCGACAGTTTCGCTGGTTGCTCGCCGTGTTCGCCATCAATGGCATCGCTGCTGCGATACCCGCCACACTGTTCATGTTTTTTGCATCAGACGGATTGCTGTTGCCGGAATACGCCGGCTTGTTTCTGGTGCTGTATTTTTTTTCCGCCGCACTGGCATTGCCCGCCTGGGCGAAGCTGGCGACGCACATCGGCGAAGCCAATGCCTGGCTGGCAGGCATGCTGCTGGCCGTGAGTGCTTTCGTATGGACTGCGCAACTTGACAGCGGCGCGCTGGTGTCGTTCGCCGTGATTTGTGTGCTCTCTGGCGCAGCACTGGGTGCCGACCTGGCGTTACCGCCCGCCTTGCTGGCCGGTGTCATTGGCGCGGCAGGTCACAGCGGACAACGCGAGGGCGCGTACTTCGGGCTGTGGAGCTGGATGACCAAGCTCAATCTGGCGCTCGCTGCGGGCATTTCACTGCCCTTGCTGGACTGGCTTGGTTATGCGCCCGGTCATGCCAGTGAAGAAGGATTGCGCGCACTGGTCATCGGGTACGCGCTGCTGCCTTGCGGACTGAAAGTGGCCGCGGGCTTGCTGTTGTGGCGCTCACCGCTCAAGCACGTTTGACATTGAAATCCGAAACAAAACGCGAGATAACACCAGAATGAAAACTATGGAGATAGATTGTGAATGCATGGATACGATCAGTCGGCTTTATGCTGGCAATGACGGTGGCTGGCTGCGGGACAACAATGACACCCGCTGATTACGCCGCTGAGCAGCCGGCGCTCGACCTGAAAACCTATTTCAACGGCACCGTGGATGCGTGGGGCATATTCCAGGATCGCTCGGGCAAGGTCGTCAAGCGCTTCACTGTGGTGATGCACTGCAGCTGGGAAGGCGACACAGGCACACTGGATGAAGACTTCACCTACTCGGATGGCACCACGCAAAAACGCGTGTGGACGCTCAAGAAGGCAGGCGAGAACCGCTACATCGGCACGGCGGGTGATGTGATTGGTCAGGCCGATGGTACAACCGGTGGCAATTCACTCAACTGGAAGTATGTGCTGGCACTTCCCGTCGATGGCAAGGTGTATCACGTCAATTTCGATGACTGGATGTACCAGATGGATGAGAACGTGATGATCAATCGCGCGGTCATGAGCAAATTCGGCATACGGCTGGGTGAAGTCACCCTGTCATTTCGCAAAAGGCCTCAGTAATGACGCTCGCTCCGCACGCACTGCGGGCGCCCGATGCGCAGACGATGCTGTACGAACCGGCAGATCGCGGGATGAATCGGCGCATTCGGGATTGGCGCGGCGCACGGGTGTGGGTCATTGGTGCATCGACCGGCATCGGCGCGGAGACGGCCAGGCTGTTGCTCGAAAAAGGCGCGCGGGTCGCGATATCGGCACGTAAAACCGATGCACTGCAGCAGATAGCGGCCGCCCATCCACTGGCATTGGTTCTGCCACTGGATGTGACACAGCATGCACAAGTCATGTCCGCTCGCGACCAGCTGCTCGCCGACTGGGGCGGTGTGGATCTGATGCTGATTGTGGCTGGCGCCTACAATGAAATGCGTGTCGACACCTTCGACATGGCGGTAGTCAATCAACTGCTGGATGTGAATCTGCGCGGGGTATTTCACTGTATTGATGCCATGCTGCCGATCTTGCTCAGTCAGGAAAACGGCGGCGGCGGCATTGGCATCGTCTCGTCGGTTGCCGGGTATTCAGGTTTGCCCAAGGCGCTGGTGTACGGCCCCACCAAGGCGGCACTGATCAATCTGTGCGAATCACTGTACTTTGATCTGCATCCGCGAGGACATGCGGTGTATATGATCAATCCCGGTTTCGTTGAAACACCGGCGACGGCGCAAAACAAGTTTGTGATGCCGGGCCTGATCAGTGCCAGACGTGCAGCACAGGAAATCGTGACAGGGATGGAAAAAGGGGGCTTCCATATCCACTTTCCCAAAGGCTTTACGAACTGGCTCAGAATGGCAAGGCTCCTGCCCTATCGCTGGTATTTTTCACTGATTCACAAAGTGACCGGCCTATGAATCACGAAGACGACCTGCAAAAACTGATTGGTTTTTTTGAAACCATCAATGCCGGCAATATCGGCCAGTTAGCGCAGGTGTATACCGAGGATGTATTTTTCAAGGATCCCTTCAATGAAGTACGCGGCCTGCCCGCAGTCGTACAAATTTTTTCGCACATGTTCGAACAAGTCGATAGCCCACGCTTTGTCGTGACCAGTCATGTGCTGCAAGGCGATCAGGCTTTTCTGACCTGGGATTTTTTGTTTCGAATGAAACGCTTTTCTACGGCAGAGCAATGCATACGCGGCGCGACACATCTGCGCTTTGGCTCCGACGGCAAGGCAAATTTCCATCGTGATTACTGGGATGCGGCAGAAGAGCTTTACGAAAAACTGCCTTTGCTGGGTTCATTGATGCGTGGCCTGAAACGACTGGCGCGCAAATAAGTGCACTGGAAAAATTCCGCCAGCCAAGGCGGCTCGCGGTAAGCCAGGGACCGCTGTACTGAGCGAGAAAGAGGCGCTGAAACCTCAGGTTTTGGCTTTTTTCGTACCGCGCGAGGCTGCAGTTTTTTTTGCCGCGCCTGCTGCTTTCTTTTTGGGCGCTGCTTTTTTGGTGGCGGGTTTCTTCGGTGGTGTCACGACCTGATTGACCGCCTGCGCAAACTGATCCTGCACCGTGTTCCACCACAAAGCCGGATTGGCAAACTGCGCTGCGAATGCGGCCGTGTCCGGCATGCCCGGAGCAGATGTATCTGTCTTGCCGGCCGCTTTTTCAAAAGGTGATTCGAAAGCAGGCGTGCCTTCGGCCGTGGGTCGGCTGGCACCGGCCTGCGAAAAACTCTGACCCATGGCCTGAATTGCCGCCAAGGTGGCGCTCTGGACCTCCAGCGTCTGTATCGTGGTCCGCAACATATTCATGTTCATCAATAACCAGGACTCGACCGCCTTGAGATCGGTAATTTGCTTGTTGATGTCATCAGGCGACATCGATGGCATGGACATACCGGGTATCTTCATCGCACCCCACATGTTGCGCACAAATTCGAGGGTGTCGTTCATTGCGCCGGCTCCCGGCAAACCACCCATGTCATTACTCGTCATTACGCATCTCCCCAAGCGGTATCATGAGAATGGTTGATACCATCCTTTTCGGCAAAAGGGTAACAGATCGGATCATGATGACCCGATTCAGATCATTCTCTGCGGCGCTACATCAAACCAGCACACCTGATTTGACACCAGTAAACTAGCCAGATGCCTGCGCATCACGAATTCCCTTACTCGCCGCTGCCACCCGGTCGCAAAGCCGGATTTCTGCTGCTGATCCTTCTGGTATCCCTGCTGGCACACCTGTTCATTATCCAATGGGCCACAGACCGTCTGGCGATGGTAGCGCTACGTGATGATCAGGAGGACATCATCAGCGTTACCTTGCAAACGACGGCGAGGCCCCCAACCCAAGCGGCGATACCCGACCCGACACCCCCTGCAACACCCGCTTCGGAAGAAAAATCGCCGCCGCCCTTGCCCGACGCTCCGGTGACCAGCACGCCGCCAGCTGCCAACGAAGTCGCTGCCCCCGTCGTCGCCGAACCCGTGCTTGCGACACCGCCAGATCAGACAACCAGGGCCACCAACGCAGTGACTGAAACGGCGGCGGCACCGGTGGCAGCGCTACCGCCAGAACCCGCAGCGTCACCGGCGCCAGGTCCACTGCCGGCGCTTGCACCACCAGAACCAAGTCCACTGCCGGCACTTGCATCACCGGAGCCAAGTCCACCACCAACACCGGCACCACCGGAGCCAATACCCACGCAAACCGACGCGCCAACCGCGGCACCGGCACCCGCACCCTCGGCCACAGCAGATCGGCCTCAGCTGTTTTCCCGCATCAGCCTGCCGCCCTCCGCCGATCTCAGCTATGACGCGGTTGCCATCAAAGGCAGCAGCAAGGTCGAAGGTCGGGGTCTGGTGAAATGGGTGCAGAACGGTCGACAGTACTCGATCACCGGTGAAGCATCGGTCTTGTTTTTATCCGTACTCAGCTACCGCAGCGAAGGTTATCTGGGCGATGTCGGCATCCTGCCCGAGCTGTATACCGAAAAGCGTTTGGGAAAGTCTTCAACCAATACCCATTTTCATCGCGAGCGTCAGACGATCAGTTTCTCGGCTTCCACCAACAGTTATGCGGTCAAAGGCGGTGAACAAGATCGCGGCAGCGTGTTCTGGCAGCTGGCGGGTCTGGCGCGCGGCAATCCTGACAGGTGGCAGGCAGGCTTGTCATTCGATCTGATCATCGCCGGTAGCCGCACTGCCGATCCGTGGCGTGTCACAGTGCATGGCACGGCGCCGATCGCGCTGGGTCAAGGTCGAACCGATGCCTGGCATATGACTCTGGTAAGACCGGACGGCGGCAACGACTACCAGCTCGAGGTCTGGCTCGCACCCGCACAGGACTGGTATCCGGTCAAAATCATGTATGTGGATCGCAAGGGGACATCGCTTGGGTTAACCTTGTCGAAACTGGAAAAAAAATAAATACCGACCTGCCGATGCTCTGAGGAAAAGAAAACACCATGATGCTCATCCTGAAAAAATTTCCGATGCTGGCGGCAGGCGCGCTGTTAAGCCTTGGCCTGGTGCACGCACAAGACAAGACCACAGGCAATCCACCACCATCAAGCCAGTTGCAGTACCGGCTGCGTGCCGACGTCAAGGGACTCTCCGTCGAGGGCAGCGGCCAAATCGATTGGCAAGCCGATGCAAAACAATATCGATTGATGTTTGATACGTCCACACAGCTGACCGGTCAGCTGATGTCAGAAAAAAGCGAAGGCGCCATTGATCGCAGCGGATTGGTACCAACCAATTTTTTACTGAAACGCCTGCGCAAGGAACCTGTCGCTGTCGTTTTTGATCGTCGCGCGGGCCAAATTAATTTTGCAGGTGATGTTCCACCTTACAAAATTCAGGGAGGCGAACAAGACCGCCTCAGCGTGATCTGGCAATTGTTATCAATGGCACGTGCCCGGCCGGGCAGTTTCGTTCCCGGCTCGACCTGGAAATTTTTCGTCGCAGGCCACCGCGGCGGCGAATCCTGGACGTTTCAGGTGAAAGACAAGCAGCGACTGCGCACCAGTCTCGGCGAGGTGGATACCCTGCATGTTGCGCATGTGCCGGGCGAACCCGGCAACGGACGGCAAGTCGATATCTGGCTCGCGCCATCGCAGGAATGGTTCCCCGTGCGCCTGCGCTTCACGGAGTCCGGTGGCGATGCCATTGAGCAGACGATAGAAAAAATTACCAAAAAATGAGTGCTTCAGCACTGGTGCTGTTCTCAGGCGGTCAGGATTCAACCGCCTGTCTGGCGTGGGCACTATCGCGCTATACGCGTGTCGAGACACTGGGATTTGACTATGGCCAGCGGCATGTGGTTGAACTCGGCTTGCGGCCATCGCTCCTGTCATCCATGCGGACACTGAATGCCGAATGGCACAGCCGCTTGGGCGAAGATCATCTGCTTGATCTGTCAGTGCTGGGAAAAATTTCCGATACCGCGCTCACACGCGACACCGAGATTGCGATGCAGGCGAATGGTTTGCCGAATACTTTTGTGCCAGGGCGCAATCTGCTTTTCATTACCATCGCAGCAGCACTGGCTTACCGTCGCGGTATCGATGTGATCGTCGGTGGCATGTGCGAGACGGATTACTCTGGTTATCCGGACTGTCGCGATGACAGCCTGCGCGCACTTGAATCAGCGCTGCAACTTGGCATGGCAACCACGCTGTCACTGCAAACACCTCTGATGTGGCTTAACAAGGCAGCGACCTGGCAGCTTGCACACGATCTGGGTGGTGAGCCGCTGGTGGCGCTGATACGTACGGATACCCACACCTGCTACCTGGGCGAGCGCGGCCAGTTGCATGAGTGGGGTCATGGCTGTGGTGCTTGCCCGGCGTGTGAATTGCGGGCAAAAGGCTATCGTGAGTATGCCGCGGGCGTATCAACGAAAGACACGGGATCCCGGCTTTCGCCGGGGCGACGGCATTTATAGCCAGTAGCCTGAAAATATCGTCATCCCGGCGAAAGCTGAGATACAGCGGCTTTCGTTGCGCACCTACAAAGGTTTTATTCGTGAATCTAAATTAATCAATTCAAGAATCAAGCGGCGTGCCGCCCCGCATCCGGCACCGACTTCGTTGTCGGTTTCAAAGCATCAAGCAACTTGGCTTCCTTCTGCTTGGCGTTTTTCAGATGCCGTTCTTTGACATGACCGTAACCCCGGATATCTTCCGGCACGCTGGCCAGCGCCACCATCTGTGCCAAATTCTCGCTGCTCAGTGTCGGCAGCAGCGCCGTGATGGCATCGCGATACTCGGTAATCAAAGCGCGTTCGCCCTTGCGTTCTTCGGTGTGACCAAACGGATCCAGAAGACTGCCGCGCAGGAAGCGCAGCTTCGCCAGCACAGGGAAGACCATACCCACCCAGCTGCCGAACTGACGCTTGACCAGATGACCCTGCGTATCGCGCTGTGACAACAGCGGTGGTGCAAGATGGTATTTGATCGAATAATTTCCTTCGAACATACCCGCAATTTTTTGTTTGAATGCCGGATCGCTGTGCAACCGTGCGACCTCGTATTCATCCTTGTACGCCATGAGCTTGAAGAAATAACGCGCGACGGCTTCGGTCAGACGCAGGCTTTGTTCCGCAGATACCAGCTTGTTTTCGGCGGCACGGACTTGCTCGACAAACTGCCGATAACGATCCGCATACGCCGCATTTTGATAATCCGTCAGGAAGGCAATACGGCGCTTGATCATTTCATCCAGCGTGGGCGCACGTTTGAATTCGATGACCTGTGCCGGTGAGAGGGCCTTCATTTCCTTCTCGACGGCTTCCAGATTGTCGGCTGCCAGACGTCCCCAGGCAAAGGACTGCTGATTGAAGTCGACGGAAACCCCATTGAGCTCAATCGCCTTGAGCAGCGCCTGCTCGGACAGCGGCACCCAGCCACGCTGGAATGCATAGCCGAGCATGAACATATTGGTCGCAATCGCATCGCCCATCAGCGTGGTGGCGATCTTGCCGGCGTCGACGGCAGCGACCGCTTCATCACCACAGGCTTTGCGGATATTGTCGGCCGCGCTGGCATCCGGATAGACCCAATCCGGATTTTTGACAAACGCCGCAGTTGGCGCGAGTGTCGAATTGATGATCGCGTGCGTGCGGCCACTGCCCATGCGCGCTATTGCATCCTTGCTCGCGGCCACGATCACGTCGCAGCCAATCACGAGATCCGCCGCACCGGTACCGACGCGCGTGGAATGGATCTGGTCATCTTTTTCTGCCAGACGCACATGCGACATGACCGGTCCGCCTTTTTGTGCCAGGCCACTCATGTCCAGCACGCTGCATGCCTTGCCAGCGACGTGCGCTGCCATCGCCAGAATCTGGCCCACGGTCACCACGCCGGTGCCACCAATACCGGTGACCAGCACGCCGAACGGCTCACTGAGCAAAGGCAGTTGCGGCGCACCGAGCTTTGCCGAACGTGACAAGGCAGAAATGGCGCTGCCGCTGGCGTCTTTCATCGCCGCTTTTTTCGGCTTCTTCAGTTGGCCACCTTCAACCGTGACAAAACTCGGGCAGAAACCGGTCACGCAAGAAAAATCCTTGTTGCAGCTGGACTGATTGATCTGACGCTTGCGACCGAATTCGGTTTCGAGTGGCTCGACTGACAGACAGTTTGATTTGACGCTGCAATCACCACAACCTTCGCACACCGCCTCATTGATCACGGCACGCTTGGCCGGATCAGGGAAGGTATTGCGCTTCCTGCGCCGACGCTTCTCGGATGCACAGGTCTGGTCATAGATGATGGCGGAGACGCCTTTGACTTCGCGCATTTCACGCTGCACGGCATCGAGCTCGCTGCGATGCCGAATCGTCACACCCGGCGCCCAGTTGGTCGTCGTCGGGTATTTGTCCGGCTCGTCGGTGACCACGACAATCGGCGTTACCCCTTCCGCAGCAACCTGACGCGAAATCGTCGCAGGATCCAGCGGGCCATCGTGGGTCTGGCCACCGGTCATGGCGACGGCATCGTTGAACAGAATCTTGTAGGTCATATTGACCTTGGCCGCTGCCGATGCGCGTATCGCAAGCAGACCTGAGTGGTAGTAAGTACCGTCACCAATGTTGGCAAACACATGCTGCTCGGTGGTGAAGGGCGCATGACCAATCCAGGTCGTGCCCTCGGCACCCATGTGGGTAAAGGTTGAAGTCGAGCGATCCATCCACAAGGCCATGTAGTGACAGCCAATACCGGCGAGTGCGCGACTGCCTTCCGGTACACGCGTTGAGGTGTTGTGCGGACAGCCCGAGCAGAAATAGGGCGTGCGATCTTTTTGCGGGTTGGCGCCCGTGCTGACTTTGAGTACGGCCTCGCGCGACTCCAGATAGGCAATGCGTTCACGCACACGCTGCTCGACCGGATGACCGGCAAAGTATTTCGAGATGCGCGACGCAATGGCGCGCGCAATTTGCGTTGGATTGAGCTCATAAGTACCCGGCAGCAGCCATTCGCCATGACCACTGCGGCGGGTATTGCTCCACTCGCCGGTGTCATCAAATTTGCCGACCACGCGCGGGCGTACATCATTGCGCCAGTTGTACAGTTCTTCCTTGAGCTGATACTCGAGCAGCTGACGTTTTTCTTCGACGACGAGAATTTCTTCCAGGCCGGTTGCAAACGCGCGCGTGCCTTCGGCTTCGAGTGGCCAGCTCATGCCCACTTTGTAGAGGCGCAAACCAATATCGCGCGCAACCGACTCGTTGATACCCAGATCTTCCAGCGCTTGGCGCGTGTCGAGATAGGATTTACCTGCGGTCATGATGCCGAAGCGCGCATGCGGGCTGTCCCAGATCACGCGATTGAGGTGGTTCGCGCGTGCATAGGCAAGCGCCGCGTACCATTTGTAATTGACCAGCCGCTCTTCCTGCTCGAGGATGCCATCGGGCCAGCGAATATTGAGACCCCCAGCGGGCATATCGAAATCACCGGGCAAGGCAATCTGCACGCGCTCGGGATCAATGTCGACCGTGGCACCGGATTCCACCACATCCGTCACGCATTTCATCGCGACCCACAGACCGGTGTATCGACTCATCGCGAAACCATGCAGGCCGTAGTCGAGATACTCCTGCACCGATGAAGGGTAAAGCACGGGCAAGCCGCAGGCTTTCAGAATGTGTTCGCTCTGATGCGCATTGGTGGATGATTTGGCCGCATGATCGTCGCCCGCGAGAGCGAGTACGCCACCGTTCGGCGCGGTGCCTGCAGCCACCGCATGCTTGAAGACATCGCCGGATCGGTCAACACCGGGGCCTTTGCCGTACCAGATGGAAAACACGCCATCGTATTTCGCACCCGGAAAAAGATTCACCTGCTGCGTGCCCCAGATCGAGGTCGCTGCCAGGTCTTCGTTGACACCGGGATGAAAGCGCACGTGATGTGCCTCGAGATGTTTTCTGGCTTTGGCCGCAGTCTGATCCACACTGCCCAGCGGCGAGCCGCGATAGCCGGTAATAAAACCTGCGGTATTGAGTCCAGCGGCGAGGTCACGCTGACGCTGCATCATCGGCAAACGAACCAGCGCCTGCGTGCCGGTCAGAAAAACACGGCCGCGCTCAAGCGTGTATTTGTCATCCAGTGAAATGGCATCGGGCTGCAGCGCCTGCAGCTTGTCCAGTGGTGCGTTCATGACGGGCTCCCCCCAGTTTTATCTCTATGTCCCAGAGTATAGGCAGGGACCAAGGTATCGTAAAATCACAAATACGCAAGCTTACTATCTGAAAAACTGATACCCAGAGGGGGTTTCGCACGCAAATGACACCCCAAAGGAGCCGCTACCCATGTCCATGAATAACGTCACCCTGCGGCAATTGCGTTATTTCGTCGCTGCAGCCCGCAACGGCCAATTTTCGATGGCTGCCTCCAGTGAAAACGTGTCCCAGTCCGCCATCACCAATGCAGTGCTCGCGCTGGAAAAAGAGCTGGGCGTACGGCTTTTTTATCGCCTGGCTCAGGGTGTCTCACTGACGCCGGAAGGCCAGGATTTTTTTCTTCAGGCCTGCCACATTCTGGACTCGGTGCGCGATGCCACCCACAAGCCTCGCTTCCGCGCACGCCAATTACGGGGCACGGTAAAAATGGCAGCCTCCTACACGGTGCTGGGGTATCTGTTGCCGGATCTGCTGGCGCGCTTCAGGGCAAGCTATCCGGAAGTGGAAATCGACTTGCGTGACATGGACCGGGCGAGCATTGAGCAGGCGGTGCTCAACCGGGAGGTCGATCTGGGCGTAGCCATTCTGTCGAATATCCGCCGGCCGGAGCGTTTCGGTCATGCGGTCATGGTGCGCTCGCGCCGTCAACTCTGGGTGGCACCCGATCATGCGCTGGCGAAAATACCGTCGCCCTCATTAAAAGATATCGCGCAGCATCCTTACATCATGGTCACCACCGATGAGGCGGAGGAAGCCACCCTGGCTTACTGGAAATCACGTCGGATCAAGCCCAATATCGTTTTTCGTACGACCTCAACCGAAGCAGTACGTGGTCTGGTGGCGCATGGATTCGGCGTGACCGTACTCTCGGACATGGTGTTTCGTCCCTGGTCGCTGGAGGGCAAGCGCATCGAAGCGCGTCCTATTCTGGATCTGGTGCCGCCGATGGAGGTCGGCGCACTTTGGCATCCGGACGGAAAAATGCATACCCACGCAGAAGCATTGCAACAGTTTTTGCTGCATGCCTATGGTCAGTGACAAGTTTCCTGATCTTTCTGTAACAAGTGGTAAACCCGATGTGTCACTCTGTATCTGGCGCGCCATCATGAGCGCGCCGGGTCAGTACTTGTAGACCTTGCCCGGTAACCAACCCAATTAAAGGTGACACATGAAACTGGATACATTCCGCTGGTTAATGATGGCGGGACTGCTGACCGGCAGTCTGGCCCACGCCGACCACCACCAAAAAGGCGAGGGCAAGCATGACGGCGATAGGTACGGTGAAATGATGCATGGCGACAGAACGCCGCCGATGTTCGAACAGTTTGACAAAAATAAAGATGGCCGGGTGAGCCGCGGAGAATTGCACGAAGGGGTGGAGAGGCTATTTGCCGAAGCCGACACGAACAAGGATGGCGTTATCTCCACTGAAGAAATGCAGGCCCATCATCGCGCGATGCGCGAACAGTTCAGACAGAGCATGCGCGACTACTGGAAAAAAGCCGATACCGATGGCGACGGCGCGCTCAGCAAGGCAGAAGCTGAAGCCGGAAAAATGCCCCGACTGGTACGCGACTTTGACAAACTGGACAAGAACAAGGACGGCAAGCTGACACAGGACGAAATAGCCGCAGCGCCGCACCACAAGATGACGCCTTAGCCGCAACCCCTTGATCCGCCGATTGGTCTGAACCCCGCGCCACCCTCCGGCGCGTTGCGGACCCCATCAGTGATGTGGGTCCGCTTTTTTATGCGGCATCACCGCGGCGACTGCCGCAATGCGCGCGGCGTGTATGGCCTGCGCTATCGCCTCGGCAGGCTTGTCGGGATGACTGGCCGAGACCGTGGCAGCGATCTCGCCACCGACGATGGATTGCGCAGCGGCGAGCACGGTCTGCAAAAAAGCGCGCTGGGGAAAAGGGCGTTCCTCAAATCCGGCACGACCACGGAAATCGCACTCGCTGGCGAGCAGCACATCCAAAAAACGTGCCGGCTTTCTGAAAGCGTCGCAACGTTCCAGCATTTTTACGAGTGTGTCAGCGCGCATCTCGAGTGCGCGTCCCACATTGCCATGCTCGCGCGCCGTCATCACGGCAAGATCACGTACATCACCCGGAATTTTCAGGCGCTCACACAAGGCCTCCACCAGTGCCACGCTGCGTGCTTCGTGCGCAATATGTTGCGGCCACTGCGCAGGCGATGTGGTGCCCTTGCCCAGATCATGCACCAGTGCAGCAAAACGTATTGGCAAAGAGGCTGACTGCCGAGCCGCCGCGTCGATCACCATCATCACGTGGATCAGCGTATCAATTTCAGGATGATGCTGCGCCGGCTGCGGTACGCCATCCAGCGCGGCGATTTCGGGCAAGATGCGCTTCAGCGCACCCGCATCTCGCAACACCATGAACATGCGCGAGGGCGTGGCTTCCATCAATCCGCGTGAAAGCTCTTGCCAGACGCGTTCGGGCACCAAGGCGTCCACTTCACCGGATGCCACCATATGCTGCATGAGTAACAGCGTTTCTTCGGCAACGGTGAATTCGGTAAAGCGGGCGGCGAAACGTGCAACGCGCAAAATACGCACCGGGTCTTCGGCAAACGCGGCAGAGACATGACGGAAAACGCGGGCCTCCAAATCAGCACGACCGCCATAGGGATCAATCAGCGTGCCCTCCGTATCCTGGGCAATCGCATTGATGGTCAGATCGCGTCGCAACAAATCCTGTTCGAGCGTGACATCAGGCGCAGCATGAAAACTGAAACCGGTATAGCCGGGTGCGGTTTTACGTTCGGTGCGCGCGAGCGCGTATTCTTCATGCGTATCCGGATGCAGAAAAACAGGAAAGTCCCTGCCCACCGGAAGAAAGCCCTGCGCACGCATCTGATCCGGCGTCGCACCCACCACCACATAATCACGATCCTTGACGGGCAAGCCCAGCAAAGCATCGCGTACCGCGCCGCCGACCACATAGGTTTTGACGGGCGCGCTCATGGCTCAATGTGGTGCGAGATAGTGCGGCGCGACCGCTTCCAGTGCGGTCGGATGCCAGGCGGGTGGCAAGGGATAGTTGCCACTGGCGACATTGTCGGCTTTCATGGAGTCGAGATTGTCGCGGCTCATGATCGGCCCACCCGGCATATGCTCCAGCACGAAAGCCTGAACGCGCGCCAGTGACGCAGGCAACCCAATCACGGGCCGTCGATGATGCGAGTACGTACCGGAGAGACGGATCAGCTCGCGCAAGGTGTACACATGGGGCCCCACCAGCTCGTACACTTTGCCTACGCTCCGAGGATCGTCCAGCGCATCGACGAAAGCCTGCGCAAGATCACCGACAAACACAGGCTGGAATTTTGCGTCGGCACCACCCACCACCATGACCGGCAGCAGAGCCTGCATGCGTGCGAACACATTCAGAAACTGATCTTCGGGTCCGAACACCACCGAGGGACGAAATGAGGTGACTTCGAGTTCTGGCATGGTGAGCATGAGTTGCTCACCCGCAGCTTTGGAGCGCTGATACATGGAGGGCGCATCGCTCGCCGCACCCAGAGCACACATATGCAAACAGCGCTTCACGCCGAGTCTGCTGCACGCCAGCGCAATGCGCCGTGGCAGAGCAACGTGAGCTTGTTCGAATTGCGGACCCCAGGGATTGCCGGGCTTTGAATGCAGCACGCCGACCAGATTGACGACTGCATCGACTTGCGCAATCAAGCGATCCAGCGCGGCATCGTCATGGATATCGGCTTCGACCACCTGCACAGTTGGCAGCACGAGCAAGTGACTGGCGCGCGGCAGATGGCGCGTTGGCACGACAACACGACGGCCAGAGGCAGCGAGTCGCGCCACCATGTGGGAGCCGATAAAACCACTGCCCCCAATGACTAAAACAGTTTCGTGATGCATGACCGTCATGGCAGATCACCGAGTTCGGCAAGATTGGCATCTCGTGGCGTCACCATGCCCAGCCGGGTTTTCATCGACTGTGGCTTGTTTTCAAACATGGCGGCATACCAGGTGGTATTGGACATCACATTTTTCACGTAAACCCGCGTTTCGGTGAATGGAATCGTCTCGGCAAATATCGCACCTTCGACTGGCTTGCTGAGTGTGGAGCGCCACTGACGCGGCCGACCCGGCCCGGCATTGTAGGCAGCGGTTGCCAGCGTTTGCGAACCGCCGAGGTTGGCCAGCACCATGTTCAGATACTGCGTACCCAGCGTGATATTGGTCTTGATGTCATTCAGCGTGCTGAGACTGAAACCGGACATGCCGATTTTACGCGCGACATAAGTGGCCGTGGCGGGCATGATCTGCATCAGTCCCGATGCACCAACCTGAGAGCGCGCAGCGCGAATGAAACGTGATTCCTGGCGAATGAGTCCGTAAACCCAGGCCTTGTCCAGACCAATGGGACGCGTGGCATTTTGCATGATGTCGTCATACGGTGTCGGATAACGCTGGGTCAGATCGAGCTCCAGTTTCGTGCGATCCGCTGTTGTCACCATGCGGTCAAGTACCTCACTGCGGCGCGCGAATTCGGCGGTAGCCAATAGCTGGCGCTCATTCATTTTACGCAGCTGCCAGTTCCACTCGCGATTACCCTCAAAGCGCAATTCCATATCCAGAAATTTCAGCGCATGACGAAGGCCGGTGTTGTTCGATGCCTCTGCAATTTCGTCGGCTTTGGGCGGTTGGGGTCGGGGTAGCGGCGCGACTTTGAGTCCAAGCTCTTCCATCGCCAGAATGCCGTAAAAATTATGCTGCCCCGCAATCAACTGAAAATATTTGTGCGCATCTTCCGCAGCACCCGCGGCAAGCAACGCGCGTCCGCGCCAGTAAATCCAGGTCGGGTCTTTCTGCAGATCAGGCGGCATGCTCTCGATCGCTTTGGCCACCATCGGCCAATCAGCCTCACGCAAGGCAGCGCGCGCGCGCCACTGATATCCCTCTTGAGACAGCAACGCTCCCCAACTCTTGCGCCAGTACGGCGCAGCGTCTTTGGACAGCGACAAGGAGGCGGGCAAGGCGATCTGGGCCCAGGCAGCAGCAAGCTCTTCGCCGGACAGGCGGGTCTGCATACGCTCAAGCACTTTTGCGGCGCGCTCGACATCCGTTCGCGCAAGGCGACCGATGGCGATGATGAACAACTCGCGCGCGACCCTCGATCCGGTCGCACCCTGATCAATGATGACATTGGGTTTGTCAATCGCCTGAACCAGCTGCTTTTCGCTGACCTCCGTGAACGCTGCGATGCGTCGAGCCGTACCGGGTACACCAAATTCCACCGAGAGACGAATCTGCTTCCAGACATCAGTTTCGCTGAATTGCTTTTCTCGTTGCAGGCGACCAATCAGATCGACGCACGCCTCACCATAGGCTTTGGGTTGCACGAGCAAATCCTGTGCCGCTTTGGCGACTTTCTCGCCCTTGGCCAGTTTCGACAAGAGTGCATAGCATTTGAGCTGAGTATCGTCATTCAGTACAAACAGCGGGTACTGCTCGTCAAACAAGCGCCAGTCGCGAGCACGCCCTATCAGCAGCAACCAGTCATTGCGCAAACGATCGCCGATAGCCGTACCTTCATGCTTCGATAAAAAGCTGCGTACCTCACCCTCGGGTGCCGATGCCAGCCGTGGATACAGCCGGTAGTATTCAATATAAGACTGCACGGGATAATCGGACAGGCGCGCTGAGATGCGGCCCGCCTCGCCCATATCGCCGCGCAGTGCTGCTTCGCGCAAGGCGATAAAATCTGCGTCGGCGGCGTTAAGTGCAACTGGGGCGCGTCGCCCGGCATCCGCCGACGAAGGCATCATCATCATCGCCGTCGCAACAGCACAAAAAATTCCCAAGGCGATCCAGCTTTTCTTTGTCATGCAAATTCCGGGTTTCTATTAGTAAACAGTCTGTTTAGAATAGCATGCGCTCTTGAAGTAAATCGACGACCCAAGCATTCTTTTGCACTATGAAAACCGATACCGTAAAAGCAGACCTGCGCAAGGCATTGATTGCAGCACGCAAGGCGATGGGCGCGGATGTGAAAGCGCAGGCAGATGCGCGCATTGCGTCGAAACTGTGGGCCTGGCTGGACGCACATCAAGTGGCCGTGCTGGGCGCCTATCTTCCCATGGCGGGCGAGCCCGACCTTTCCTCACTTTACGCAACGCTGCCGGAGCGAGGAATACGCGTGGCCATGCCTGTCGTAATGGAAAAAAATCAGCCTCTGCAGTTCGTTTTCTGGCAGGCCGGCGATGCACTGACGCGCGACGCCAGCGGCACGCTGGCGCCGGCGGACCGGTCAAACTTTGTCAGGCCCGATGCGCTCCTTGCCCCGTGTGTAGGTTTCAACGCGGCACAGTATCGGCTGGGTTACGGCGGCGGTTATTTCGATCGCACACTGGCGCACTCGCCTCGACCTCTGGCCGTGGGCATCGCGTATGCGATAACGAAAGCCGATTTTCCGGCAGATGCATTTGATATTGCGCTGGATGTGATTCTGACCGACTGATCAGCGACCCGCGAGACGCTGCCAGATCGCGATCGTCGGCGCGGCCTGATTGAGTGTGTAAAAGTGCAGACCTGGCGCACCGCCAGCGATCAAACGATCACACAACTGCGTGACCACATCCAGACCGAAGGCTCGTATGGACGCACTGTCATCAACAAAACTGGCAAGTTTCAGACGAACCCAGCGCGGTATCTCTGCCCCGCACATGTCGGAGAAACGCATGAGCTGCGTGTAATTGGTGATGGGCATGATGCCGGGAACGACTGGCGCATCGACACCGGCTTTATGGATTTCATCAATAAAACGGAAATACGCATCCGCATTGTAAAAATACTGGGTGATCGCTGAATTGGCACCGGCTCTGATCTTGCGAATGAAATTCTGCAGATCATCCTGCGGTGAGCGTGCCTGCGGATGCATCTCGGGGTACGCAGCGGCCTCGATATGAAACCAGTCACCGGTTTCGGCACGAATGAACTCAATGAGTTCATTGGCATGACTGAACTCACCCGACGATCCGCCAAAACCGCTTGGCAGATCGCCGCGCAGGGCAACCATGTGGCGTATGCCGTGCGACTTGTATTCATGGATGATCTCGCGCAGTTCAGCGCGGCTGCGGCCCATGCAGGATAAGTGCGGCGCGGCCATATGACCTTCACGCTGAATGTCGAGCACGGTATCGCGCGTTCCCGCCTGAGTCGACCCGGCAGCGCCGAAGGTGACCGAGAAATACTCAGGCCGGAGCTCGGCAAGTTGCACGCGCACCGCGCGCAGTTTATCGGTACCCTCGGTGGTCTTGGGCGGGAAGAATTCCATGCTGATAGCGGGCATTTTCAAAGCTGAAGTAGTCATTGAGCGAGTCATTTATTTCGTATCAAGATAGCCGACAGCAGCCAGGACAGCAGGCTGTACACGAAGGCGCCAGCCACGGCAGCACCAAATCCTGCGACCTGAAAACCAGTGACCAGATCAGCGACTGCCCAGAACATCAGGCCGTTGATCACAAACACAAAGAGTCCCAAGGTGAGGAAGGTTACCGGCAGCGTCAGCAGAATCAGTATGGGGCGAATCAGCGTATTGACCAACCCTAGTACGAGTGCTGCGGTTAACGCAGTAGTGAAGCTGTCGACCTGCACGGAATCGAGCAGATGGGGCAGGGCGAAAATCGCGACTGTATTGATCAGCCAGAGCAGCAGCAGGCGCATGTGTGACGCGTGTGGGTGGGGCGTAAGCGTAGTCGGTGAAGGCATTCATGCATCACCGGGCCTCGTGAGCC
>JAJTGC010000014.1 GCA_021298975.1 Oxalobacteraceae bacterium | reverse complement strand
GATGAATTCAGACATCGCTTCATCGGTACCGTTCTCATCAATGAAGGATTTGATTTTGTCGCCAAAGGCGCGCAGCTTCTCGCCATTGTCCATCAGCACTTTGCGACCCAGCAGGTCGAGTGACTGTATGGTGTTGGTGCCTTCATAGATCATATTGATACGTGCATCGCGTACATATTGCTCCATGCCCCATTCGGCGATGTAGCCATGGCCACCAAAGACTTGCAAGGCTTCGGAGGTGGCGATCCATGCGTTATCGGTAAGGAAAGCTTTGATGATCGGTGTCAGCAACGCGACCTCGTCAGCGGCTTGCTTGCGCTCATCTTCATCGGGATGATTCAATTCGCGATCAATCATCAAGGCCACATACGAGGTAAATGCCCGCCCGCCTTCGGCAAAAGCACGTGCGGTGAGCAGCATGCGGCGTACATCGGGATGCACGATGATGGTATCGGCCGGCTGAGATTCGGATTTCGGACCCGTGAGACTACGACCCTGTGTGCGCTCGAGCGCATACGCACGCGCATTTTGATACGCGACTTCCGTCAGGCCGAGTGACTGCATGCCCACGCCAAGTCGGGCGGCATTCATCATCACGAACATGGCATTGAGTCCGCGATGCGGCTCGCCGATCAGCCAGCCGGTGGCACCATCGAGATTGATCTGGCAGGTGGCATTGCCGTGAATGCCCATTTTATGTTCAATCGCGCCGCACGTAATCGCGTTGCGCACGCCGGGTTTGCCTTGTTCGTCCGGCACAAATTTGGGCACCACAAACAGTGAAATGCCTTTGGTGCCCGGTGGCGCATCCGGCAGCCGCGCCAGCACCAGATGCACGATATTGGCGGCGAGATCATGTTCGCCGGCGGAGATAAAAATCTTGTTGCCTGTGAGGCGGTAGCTGCCGTCCGCCTCGGCCACTGCTTTAGTTCTCAGCAAACCCAAATCCGTGCCGCAATGCGCTTCGGTCAGGCACATGGTGCCGGTCCACTCACCCGACACCAACTTCGGCAGGTAGAGCGCTTGCTGCTCTGGGGTGCCATGGGCGTGCAGGCATTCATAGGCGCCGTGCGAGAGACCGGGGTACATGGTCCAGGCCTGATTGGCGGAGTTCAGCATTTCATAGAAGGCATTATTGAGGACCATGGGCAGGCCTTGTCCGCCAAATTCAGGATCGCAGGACAAGGACGGCCAGCCCGCATTCACATACCGACGGTAAGCATCCACAAATCCCTGGGGCGTGGTGACGGTATGCGTTTCTGCGTGGAAATGGCAGCCTTCACGGTCGCCGCTGTGGTTCAGCGGAAAAATCACCTCAGCAACAAATTTGCCCCCTTCTTCCAGCACCTGATTGATGGTCGCAGCGTCAAGACTCGCATGCGCGGGCAAGGCCGAGAGCGCTGTATCAACCTCGAGCAATTCGTGCAACACGAACTGCATGTCACGCAAAGGTGCGTGGTAACTGGGCATGGAAATCTCCTGGGATGAAATGCGCGGTGGCGATGAGGCTAGCTTTTTTAAACGGGGGCAAGGATGTTTTTTTACAAAAATATCGATCATCAATGCATCAAAATTTTTATCACAAGATCTGCTTATGAGACACGGGTCATTGCAATCAGACGGGCAAAACCCGCATGCGCGCGATCAACGCAGCCTGGACTACGAATGAAGCGCGCATCATGATGCAGGGCCAACACGAGCCCATACATTTCAAAGACCAGTTGCTGGGTATCGGTGTCAGGAGCCAAGTGATGTTCGTCGACGGCTTGTTGCGCCGCGCGTTGCAGCGCCAGCTGCCAGGTACGCACCATCTTGACCAAGTGCTCGCGTATTGGCCCCGGACGGTCATCGTATTCCACCGCGCCGCTGATGTAGATACAACCCGAAGCGATTTCGAGGCTGACGCGCGCTATCCAGCGGCTGAACAAACTTTGCAGGCGCGGCCCCTCGCGACTGGCCAGATCAAGCGCAACGTCCAAAATGCTCGCGCGGGTTTGCTCGCCTTTACGCAGGGGTTTCTGAAGCACTTCGATCATGGGAGGACTCCGGACAGCACAATAGAACGACCGTCCTATTATGCACTGAAACGCTCGCCGAGCGACTGTTGCGGCGGGACGAGCCGGGCGGTCAACCGCGTGAGCGGTCAATCATGCGCCGGTCACGCTTGGTCGGACGACCGCGTATGCCCTCACCGGGTTCGCTGAAGACTTTGCGCTGCTCGGCGCGTTGCTCGCGCTGGCGCAGGCTGTCGTCGGTTTCCTCATAGAGTGCCTGCGCCACGGGGGCGGGACCGCGCTGGCCGGACAGGGCAATCACCCGGACCTGCCATTCGGTACTGCCGTTATCAATATCCAGCAGATCGCCGGGCCGGAGGTTGCGCGCTGGCTTGCAGCGGTCCCCATTCAAGCGAACCCGCCCGCGCTCGACGGCGTCCGTTGCCAGTGAACGTGTCTTGAAAAAGCGCGCCGCCCACAGCCATTTATCGATTCGGATAGGTTCGTCCATGGCAGCATTGTAGAGATTTTCGGGAAGTGGAGCCCGGTACTTACTTGGTATAGCGGCCCGCGGTAATAATTTTCAGTACGGTGCGATAAAGCAGATAAGCCAGACGATTTCCAACTCGACGAATCCACGAGAAATGTGCGACGTTCTCAGCGGTGATGATCGTACCCTCAGCCACACCGCGCGCGATGATATCGCGCAGCACCATCGAGAAGTTGGCATCACGAACAATGATGTTGGCTTCATGATTGACGAACAGCGACAAGCCATCAAAATTACTCGAGCCCAGCGTCGCCCATGCATCATCGACGACAGCCGCCTTGGCATGCAACTGCGTCGCGCGATATTCCACAAGGCGAATACCTGCGCGAATGAAGCGAGGATAGAACGATTGCGCCACCGCGTCCTGCATCACAAACTGTCCCACACCGATCAAGAGGGTGATATCCACACCGCGTGCGGCGGCATGCAGCATTGCACGACGCAATTTCCGTCCTGGCGCAAAATAGGGTGTCACCAGAACAGCACTGTGGTGTGCGCGGCCAAGCGCTTGCAACAACTGACGTTCAATCGCCGCACGGTTGCGCAGATTATCCCGCACCACCAGCGCCGCCTCGGCTACCTGCCACTGCAAACTTGCACGTGATGCATACCACTGGCGCACACGGCCCAGTCGGCGGCGTAGCGGTTGCGAGGATTGCCGCGTCCATTGCGCGGCGACTTCCGCCTGCACATCATCCACCAGCGGTCCGATGATGCTCACTGCAAAGTCCCAGCGCGGCGCTGGCAGGCGCGTACCACTATCATCGTCGGAGATCAGATCATCGTTGATGTTCAGGCCACCAAGAAAAGCCAGCCGCTGATCAATCACGACTATTTTGCGATGGGTTCGCGCAACGCCACGCTGAAACCAGGGATTGAATGCGACGAAGTGAACACCCGATGGCTCAAATTCAGCCCGCAAAAGGGCCACGGTTGATTTGCCCGTACCCAGCCAGTCCACCAGCACATGCACCATCACACCGCGCAATGCTGCACGTATCAGCGCGTCCCTGACCTGATTGGCGGTGTCATCCAGCGCAAAAATATACGTCTCAAGATAAATCTCGGTGTGCGCTGCATCGATTGCGTGAATCAGTGCCGGAAAAAATTCGGCACCGCGATGCAACAGCGACAGATGATTACTGCGGCTATAGCTCGCTGCCGACATGCTGCTCTTCCCGGGATTCGTGCAATGCTTTGCTCAGCGTCGCGGAGGCTTGCAGACTCAACTCGGCCACGATGGGTGCGTGATCGGACAGTCGCGCCCAACTCGCGCCATGCAGTACTTGGGCACCGTGGACATCAAATCCACGCACATACATGCGATCGAGCTGCAACACCGGCATGGCCGCCGGAAACGTGCGCGCAGGTGTTTTTTTCGGACCACGGCCGGACAATCGGCGCAAATAAGTCCCGAAGCTGCGCGACGACAATTGCTGATCGAAGACTTCCGACACATGAAGCCGATCACGCAGTGTCTTGCTGAGCGCATTGGTCCAGTCATTGAAATCACCGGCAATCAGCAACGGCGCGTCAGCCGGTGCGCTTGATGTCACCGCTTCGATCAATGCCTCCGTCTGACGCAAACGGCTGCCAGCAAACAAACCCAGATGAATCACATAGCAATGCACGGGAATATCACCCAAATGCAGTACGCAATGCAAAATGCCGCGCGATTCGAACGCATGATCGGATACATCATGATTGAACGACGATTCAATCGGAAAACACGACAGCAGCGCATTACCGTGATGACCATGATCGTAAATGGCGTTCATGCCGTATGCGACATGATGCGTATCACCCGCCAGAAATTCATGCTGCGCCTGAGCCGGCCATTTACCAGCATGCCGCAGCGCGAGCAAATCATGTCGACCCTGGACTTCTTGAAGAAACAAGATGTCGGGCGCCATGGCCGTGATGGCCTGCTTGATGCCATGGACGCGCGGTCGCGTGCCTACGGTACTGACGCCTTTGTGAATATTCCAGGTCGCGATGCGAAGTTTCATGCTGCTGGGCGTTGTAATGTAGGTCGTGTTATGGGTCGCCATATCGGGCTTGATGCCAGTGGCAGAGAATTCGAAGACTCAGCCATGCCGGGATAGTTGCAGAATAGCCTCTGCATTGGAAGGCGAAAAACACTGATCAGCCGCCTCGCGCCAGAACAGCCAGCGATATTGCAGATGTTCGCGTTCCGCCAACTGGACGGGGATATCGGGTGGCACCAGCAAGCCGAACACATGCTCGGTATTGTGCGTGACACCCTCGGCATAGCGATGGCGCCAGACCGGATAGATTTCATAGACGTTGGAAAGTTGCCAGTCCCGAAGATTTTTGACGGGGACATGCTCACTGCCAATCAGAATGCCGGTTTCCTCCTGCACTTCCCGGATCGCGGTAGTGATCAGTGGCTCATCCAGCGCATCTTTGGAGCCCGTGACGGACTGCCAGAAGCCGGGCTTATCGGCGCGCTCAAGCAGCAGCACCTGCAAGTCAGCGGTGTGAATGACGACGAGGACAGATTCGGGGATTTTGGGGGCGGGCATAAGATCACAACGTGTTAAACGTCGAAATCATTATGCCCTGTTTACTTCGCTGTTGCTGTGACATCACAACCTCGGGCAGTGCCACCCCGAGCGCCGCCCACATCTGCCGCCATTGATCAAGGATTTGATCGGCATAAATGTCCTGATCTTCTTGCGGCAAGGTGGCCATGCCTGTCGCAAACCCCGGCAATATCCACTCTTCAGGATCCTCAAGCACTGCCTTGTTTATTTGAGTGAATAGTCGCTCCATTACCTGCGATTCGCTCAACCCATATACTTGCCCAATGGTCGCCATCGGCGGCAAATCCAGCGGCTTAAGACGCACGTCCTTCCAAGCGTTTTTGACCAACTCAGTTAACCTGTCCGCATTCACCGCATAAATGCCCTGCTTGGTCAGCGCTTTGGTAAAGCCAGCTGCGTCAAAATCTCCTCCAAGCCTGATGTATTTTTTACAGAGCACTTTCAACGTTTCGGGAAATCGTGCCAGATCATTAAAAAAATACGCCTCGATCGCCAGCAGCAAGCTCTCTAGCTGACGCTCAAGCACATTACCGATAATAGACAGCGTTGCCGGTGAAAGATGCGCATCTTGAAAAGGTCGGTTACTTTGCCACGCACGCTGCATTGCTTGCAGCTTGAATAACGACGCCTTCTGTGGATACGAGGCAGGCAGCGCCCTGCCTGCACCAGCTAATGCATGGAGCAGTTTAGTAAAGTTACTCGGATGGTGCGTTAGCTCGTCGTGGATAACGTAAGAAAATAAGGGGTGTGACGAAATCTCGAAATTACTGATTGGCTGATCTGACGTCTTTTCATCGGCCGCCAAAAAATGATTCAGATAGCTTTCAATGAACTGCTGACGATCAGATCGTTTTTCCGGTAATAACCACGCAGGATCGATAAAACTGTCTTCTGTCGCCGTGTCCAACGGCGCTGCCATCCCCCGGAAAACTCGGTCCAGATCATGGATGAATGCAAAACTGGTGCGCATTGCTGCGACGTCCACTTCGTCCAAGGAACCGTCCGAAGAATCGTCCGAGGAGTCCCTTGTGGGCAAGGTGTCCCAACCCTCAGGGAACGGCCAGTCATTGCTGATTAATTGCAGCAGCACATCGTAACGAGCATCTTTTTTGGCCTGCGTAAAAATGTCATCGCCAATGCGCTCGCCGTTCGTATTCAGACGGTAAAGACTGGCACCGCGCTCGATCAGCAAAGCCATCATCTCCCAGTTTAAATTCTCGAGGGCATTTGAAAGTGGCGTCATCATCATCTCGGTGCCAGCATCAACCGGAACGTTCTGATCCAGCAACCAGGTCACCACCGTTTTGTGACCGCGTTTAACCGCCATATGCAAAGCGCTTTCCCCGTTGATGTTTATGGCATTCAGTTTCGCACCGCGTGCCGCGAGCATCTGAGCAATTTTCAGATGGCCAGCTTCGCAGGCATACAACAGCGCCGTCATGTGATTATGGGTAGGCACGTCGACACCCAAGCCCTCTCCCAGCAGCCAGATCACCACCGCTTCGCGGCCGTGATTCGCTGCCCAATGCAAACAGTTACAAATTCGCACCGTGCTGCTGGAGCATCTGCGCGACACTCAGATGACCACTACCGCAGGCATACATCAGCGGCGTCATGTGATTATGGGTAGGCACGTCGACACCCAAGCCCTCTCCCAGCAGCCAGATCACCACCGCTTCGCGGCCTTGATCAGCTGCCCAATGCAAACAGTTATCTCCGTTTAGGTCTGCAGCGGTCAAATTCGCACCGTGCCGCCGGAGCATCTGCGCGACACTCAGATGACCACTACTGCAGGCATACATCAGCGGCGTACGGCCGTCCGGGGACGGTGCCTCCAATGACGCACCGCAATCAATAAGACAGCGCGCCATCTCCTCAAGTCCCTTTGAGGCCGCATAACAGAGTGGCGTCAGCCCTTGAAGGATTGGCGGCGGGTGGGATGCATTGAGCAGTTCGGGAGCTTGCTGAAGCAATGCCCGCAGACCAGCTTCATCTCCCGCATCGATCAGTGCCTGCAAGCGCTGCGGTGTCGCTGGGCCGGCATCCACTCGTCGCCGTTTAAATTCAGGCTCAGTCGAGGGTTCAATGTCCATACCTGCCTCCTCGGCCTCCGCGGGAAGCCCCCGCTTCAAACCACGCTCGGATGACGCATCTTCTTGCCCTGCATCACCCTGCCTGGCGGGACGATTGCGCAGCGTGGGCGAAGCGGGGCGGGGTGCCACAATTTGCGGTGGAACGGGAGGCGGATCTTGCGCGGGCGGGACAGACGGATTGAGGCCGGGGATAGACATAGCGAAGGATTCCCATGGTTGTAAGCACATTGAAGACCGCGCAGCGCACGCTTGCGGCTGGTGTATTGATCCTATGTGTGAAACAACGCGACAACGGGTTCCCGAATGACGGTGACTACGGAAAAAATATGGGTCAATGACCGAAGGCGGATGACTGTCGCTCTGGCGACACGCGGGGTAGGGAATAACGAGGAAGCGACGTCGCAGCGTGTGCCGCGACGCCCTATGCGGAAAAATCAGCCCTTAACCGCTGGCTCCACAGCACGCAGACGTATATGCAGTTCTTTTAACTGCTTCTCATCCACCTCGGAGGGCGCCTGAGTCAGCAAGCACTGCGCGCGCTGAGTTTTCGGGAAGGCGATTACGTCGCGAATCGATTCGGCACCGGTCATCATGGTGACGATGCGGTCCAGTCCGAACGCAAGACCGCCATGCGGTGGCGCGCCGTACTGCAGCGCATCGAGCAGGAAGCCGAACTTGAGGCGGGCTTCTTCTTCGCCGATATTGAGGGCGGTGAATACCTTGCTCTGTACATCGGCGCGGTGAATACGCACTGATCCACCACCGAGCTCCCAACCATTCAAGACCATGTCATAGGCCTGGGCAATCGCCTTGCCGGGATCGGTGCTGATAAAATCTTCATGACCTGCTTTGGGTGCGGTGAAGGGGTGATGCAGCGCGTTCCAGCGGTTGGCGTCTTCATCAAATTCGAACATAGGGAAGTCCACCACCCACAGCGGACGCCAGGCTTCTTCGAACAAGCCATTTTTGCGACCAAAATCGCTGTGACCAATTTTGACCCGCAGCGCACCGATCGCATCGTTGACGACTTTGGCTTTATCGGCACCGAAGAAAATCAGGTCACCGTCCTGCGCCCCAGTACGCTCGATGATCTGCGCCAGCGCAGCATCATGAATATTCTTGACGATCGGCGATTGCAGACCGTCGCGACCTTTTGCTTTTTCATTGACCTTGATGTAGGCAAGGCCTTTGGCGCCATAGATGGCGACGAACTGGGTGTAGGCGTCAATTTCCGAGCGTGGCATGCCGCCGTTTTCATTCGCGCCGCCGGGTACGCGCAGACCAACCACGCGGCCGCCGTCCATATTCGCAGCACCCGAGAAGACTTTGAAATCGACGTCTTTCATTACCTCGGTCAGCTCGGTGAATTCGAGCTTGACGCGCATGTCGGGTTTGTCGGAGCCGTATTTCGCCATTGCGGTCGCGAAGTCCATCACCGGGAAAGGATCGGGCAGATCGACGTTGAGGGTGTTCTTGAAGGTCTTGCGAATCATGCCTTCGAACAGATCACGAATTTCCTGTTCGGACATGAAGGAGGTTTCGCAATCGATCTGGGTAAATTCAGGCTGACGATCCGCGCGCAAGTCTTCGTCGCGGAAGCATTTGGTGATCTGGTAGTAACGATCAAAGTTGGACACCATCAGCAACTGCTTGAAAAGCTGCGGCGATTGGGGCAGCGCAAAGAAATGACCCGCATTCACACGTGAAGGCACGAGGTAATCGCGTGCACCTTCGGGCGTGGATTTGGTGAGCATCGGCGTTTCAATGTCGATGAAGCCATGCTCATCGAGAAATTTGCGCACTTCCATCGTGACCTTGTAACGCAGTCGCAGATTGTGCTGCATCTGCGGACGACGCAAGTCCAGCACCCGATGTGTCAGGCGCGTGGTCTCGGAGAGATTGTCGTCATCCAGCTGAAACGGTGGCGTGACCGAGGGATTGAGTACGTCGAGTTCATGACACAGCACCTCGATCTTGCCGGAGGTGAGATTGGCATTGTCGGTACCTTCAGGACGTGCACGCACCAGACCGGTGATACGCAAACAAAATTCATTACGCACGGATTCGGCCGCCTTGAACATGTCGGCACGATCCGGATCGCAGACGACTTGCACCAGACCTTCGCGGTCGCGCAGATCGATGAAGATAACCCCACCGTGGTCGCGGCGGCGGTGTACCCAGCCGCACAGGCTGACTGTCTGGCCCATCAGTGTCTCGTTGGTCAGGCCGCAATAGTGTGTTCGCATTGACATCTTGTTCGGTCTCGCTTCTGTCTTGTTTGGGTAATTAATTAATGATCGGCTGCCTCAGCCGCGGCGCCGGTCTGCGCTGTTGCGACAGGCTTGCTACCTGACGCGGGCGGTGCAGGTGGTGCGACTACGCCCATGGAGACGATGTACTTGAGTGCTTCATCAACGCTCATGTTGAGTTCGATGGTGTCTTCTCTCTTAAGCATGAGAAAAAATCCGGACGTGGGATTGGGCGTGGTTGGTACATACACGCTGACGTAATCGCCAATGAGATGATTTTTCACATCACCGCCGGGCACGCCGGTCTGAAAGGCAATAGTCCAGACGCCTTCACGCGGATACTGCACCAGCAATGCCTTGCGAAAGGCATTGCCGGATGAGGAAAAAAGCGTGTCGGAAACTTGCTTGACGCTGGAGTAGATGGAGCTGACCACGGGAATACGGTGCAGTAGCAGCTCCCAAAGCTTCACGAGCCGGTTGCCGACGAAATTGCGCGTGACTACCCCGGTGATGAAAATAATAACCAGCGTGAGTATGGTTCCCACGCCGGGCAGATTGAACCCCAGCAGCAGCTCAGGGCGCCATTGCGGCGGCAGAAGCAACAAGGACTGATCCAGCGTACCAATGATGAGGTTGAGCACCCAGAGGGTGATCGCCAGTGGCACGAGAACCAGTAAACCGGTGATGAAGTATTTACGCATGAATGATTTGCTTAACTGGCCGAAGGCGTTGCCGTTGTGCTTGCTGCGGCGGGCGCCGGGCTGGCGGCGGATGCCGCTGCTGCTGGCGTTGTCGTTGCTGCTGGCGTTGTCGCGTCTGTGGCCGGTGCGGCGGCCGCATCGGTCGCGCCGGGTTCGGCCTTCGCCGCCGGCGTTGCGCCGTTACGGAAATCCGTCACATACCAGCCGCTGCCCTTGAGCTGAAAACCGGCCGCCGTAAGCTGCTTGCGGAATTCGGGTTTGCCACAGGACTCACAGTCCGTCAGCGGCACGGCAGAAATGCTTTGCAGTACGTCTTTGGCGAAGCCACAGGCTTCGCAGCGATAAGCATAAATCGGCATAGTTGCTCCCTACCTGCAAAATTTCGAAAACCTTGAATTATAAGGGGTTTCCGGGGAGTCTCATCGTATCAATCGGCGCCTGCCGGCGGCGTGTCTGTTTGCAGGAGGTACTTTTCAAACCGACACTAACGGCACTTATGCGACGAGTTTTTGGGGCGCAGGCAGCAGAGAGCCGAGAATCATGCCTAGGAAGGCCACCAGCAAGCCGACGAGCTGGGGTGGCCAGATGGATTCACTGCCGAACGCTTCCATCAGCAGCCAGCTACCCAGTCCGCCAATGACAGAGCACAAAGCGCCCTGTGTGTTGGCGCGTTTCCAGTAGAGACCCATGACCAGCGGAATAAAGGCACCCACCAGCGGTACTTTGTAGGAATTGCCCACCATTTCGTAGATCGGCATCCCTTGCGAGATCAGCGCGAAGGTCGTGACGATGAAGGTGAAACAAACGACAACGATACGCGTGGTCAGCAACAGCTGACGATCCGACATCGGCCGAATTTCGCGAATGATGTTTTCGGTGAGCGTGATACTGGGTGCCAGCAAGGTGCCGCTGGCAGTTGACATGATGGCCGACAAAAGGGCACCGAAGAACAATATCTGGGCAAAGACGGGCGTATGGGTAAGGATGAGCGTGGGCAGGATTTTCTGGGGATCGTCGTCAATCAGCGAGGCAAACATCGCCGGATCGATCAGCTGCGCCGCATAGACCAGAAACATGGGGATGAAGGCAATCACGAAATACAATGAGCCGCCGATCACGGCACCGCTGGCGGCTATATTTTCAGAGCGCGCCGACATGACCCGCTGAAAGACATCCTGCTGGGGGATGGAGCCGCACATGATCGTGACGGCGGCGCCGACGAAGGCGAGCACGGCAGGTAACGACAGTTCAGGCAGAAAATCAAGTTTGCCGGCGTTCGCGGCATGGGTGATGACGACTTGCGCGCCGCCGGCATCGCCGGCAATCACCCAGGCGATGTACAACATGCCTACAATAATCAGGGTCATCTGGAATGAATCCGTCAGTGCCACCGCCCACATGCCCCCAAAAAGCGTATAGGTCAGCACAATGACTGCACCCGCAATCATCCCAACGGAAAGGGAGATGGCACCGTTGGTCAACACGTTGAATACCAGACCCATCGCCGTAATCTGCGCTGACACCCATCCCAAATACGAGACGACAATGCACAGCGAGACCATGATTTCGACCGGCCGGTTGTAGCGCTGCTTGTAATAGTCACCTATCGTCAGCAGGTTCATGCGATACAGGCGCCGCGCGAAAAACAAACCCACAAAAATCAGGCAGAGCGATGCACCGAACGGATCTTCCACGACCCCACCCATGCCATGCTCTGCAAAGCGCGCCGGAATACCCAGCACCGTCTCTGAACCAAACCACGTGGCAAAAACCGTCGCAATCACCACCGGCATCGGCAGCGAACGGCCGGCGTTAGCGTAGTCGCCTGCGGTCTTGACGCGCCGGGCCGCATAAAGGCCGAGCGCCACGGAAATCAGCAGGTAGAGCCCGACAAAGGCCAGCAAGGTGTTCATTCCATCTCCGGTCGGCGTAGACGTGTCTGCGAAAATCAGGCGCGATTATAGCGGCGAAGTAGGTACATCTGGGTCATATCGGAATGACAACCATGATTTTATCCGCTGGGGGTAACGGGATGGGCGGCTGAGTGAACAGCTAGATCGGGTCGTGAATCTTGACGGGAAGTCGTGCAAGCGCTTGATGCTCATGGCTGAATCAACGACGCTGTCTAGAGCGCCCCATGCCATCGAAGCAGCAGTTGAACGACCAGAATGCCGGCGAGAAGTCCGCCACCGAAATACATCGCAATACCCAGCAGCAGGTTGGTACGCCGCTGCTCTGCGAGCAGACGCTGGAGCAACAGGCTGTTATCTGATTGCTGCCCTTGCGCCTTGGCCTCGAGTGCCTGTTGCAGCAGACGCGGCAGCTGCGGCAGAATTTGCGCATAGTGAGGCGCCTCGATTTTCAGACGCTCGACCAAACCGCGCCAGCCCACTTGCTCTTTCATCCATCGCTCCAAAAAAGGCTTGGCGGTTTCCCACAGATCGAGATCCGGATCGAGCTGACGGCCAAGGCCTTCAATATTGAGCAAGGTTTTCTGCAAGAGCACCAGCTGTGGCTGAACTTCAACATTAAAGCGGCGCGAGGTCTGGAACAGCCGCAGCAGCACTTGTCCAAACGAGATCTGCGACAGGGGGCGATCGAAAATCGGTTCGCAGCAAGCACGTACTGCCGCCTCGAGCTCATCAACACGGGTGTCTTTGGGCGCCCAGCCGGACTCGATATGGGCTTGGGCAACGCGCTTGTAATCACGCCTGAAAAAGGCGAGAAAATTTTGTGACAAATAGTCTTTGTCGAAATCGGTCAGTGTGCCGACGATACCGAAATCAAGCGCGATATAACGTCCAAAGGTTTCAGGTGCCGTAGACACCATGATGTTCCCGGGATGCATGTCCGCATGAAAAAAACCATCGCGAAACACCTGGGTGAAAAATATCTCTACGCCGTCGCGCGAAAGTTTTTTCAGATCGACACCGGCTTCGATCAGGCGTGTGGTTTGTGAAATGGGTATGCCGTGCATGCGCTCCATGACGATGACGGATTCGGCGCAGTAATCCCAGTACATCTCGGGTACCATCAACAACGGCGAGCCAGCGAAGTTGCGCCGCAGCTGGCTCGCGTTGGCAGCTTCACGCATGAGATCAAGCTCATCATGCAGGTATTTGTCGAACTCGGCGACGACCTCGCGCGGCTTCAGACGCGGCCCATCAGACCACCACTGTTCAACCCAGCCGGCGACAACGCGCATGAGGGCGATATCCTTGTCCATCGCCTGATGCACGCCCGGACGCAAAACTTTGACAGCGACCTCGGCACCATTTTTCAGCACCGCAAAATGCACTTGTGCCACGGACGCGGAAGCGACTGGCTCACGCGAAAAACTGGCGAATAATTGATCCGGATGCTGCCCCAGTGAGCGGGTAATTTCAGCAATCGCCAAATCCGAAGCAAAGGGCGGCACCTGGTCCTGCAACAAGGCCAACTGGTCTGCGACATCAGTCGGTAACAAGTCACGTCGCGTAGACAAGACCTGGCCAAATTTCACAAAAATCGGACCCAATTCCTCGAGCGCACGCCGCAAGCGTTCGCCGCGCGGTGCACTCAGGTCGCGCCAGAAAAAAAGGGCAGATAAGAGACGCAGATGCGGTGGCGTGCGGGCGCTGGACAAGATGATTTCATCCAGCCCATAGCGCAGTGATACGCGGGTGATTTTCAATACCCGTAGCAGGCGAGAAATCATCGAGCACTCCCTAGTCCGGGGCTGGGGCTGGTGCTTGTGCCTGAACTTGTGCCTGTGCTGGTGCCTGAACTGGTGCTGGTGCCTGAACTTGTGCCTGTGCTGGTGCCTGAACTGGTGCTGGTGCTGGTGCCGGGGCTGGGGCTGCGGCGGGTGCTGGTGCCTGTGCTGGTGCCTGAACTGGTGCTTGTGCTTGGGCCTGAGCGTGTTTCGAGCAGGCCAATACGCTTTCCAAGTCGCTCGACATCGTCACGCAATGCGGCGACTTTCGCCGCAAAATCTTCGCCGGCTTTTCGGTAAAGCAGCGTTGGATTTTCCTCCAGCAGATATTCGGCGATTTGCTCAACCAGCTTGCGACCGCCGGAGCGCACACCCTGCACCGTCGCCCGCGCGGCCTGCGTAATACGAACTGCTGCAATGTCACCAACGAAGGGCGCGAGATCTTCTTCCGCTTCCCAGTGCAGGCCCTGTGCGACCTCCGAGATCGCCTTGGCGAATTCAGCATCGCCGCTCAGGCTGACATAAGAAAACGCTCTATCCATGTTTGACAGCATCTGCGGCACATCGGCAGGTTTGATGCGAATGGTCACATCAGGCTCAGTGCCGGTGGCTGCTTGCAGCAGACCATCCTGAGCGATTGCGAGCTCCAGCTGAAAGGCGCCTACCGCAATACAGGCGGTCTTGCCTGCGTGCGTCCGCAATACCTCGCGCAATGGCGACTGCCGTGACAGCAGGTGATTCAGTGCAGCGGCAATGGGACGTTCGGGATTCACCATGGTCTTTTGAATTGGCGGGCATTCTTCTTTTAAAGTCGCTGGATCCGGGTTTGACCACCCGGCATCAGGCGCAAACCAAGATCCGGCGCTCTCAAAACCAGCGACACGTTATCTGACTACAGCTTCACACCGGTATGCAATGCCGCAACGCCGGCAGTGAGATTGAAATACTCGACCCGATCCAAGCCCGCGTCCTGCATCATGGCCTTGAGGGTTTCCTGATCCGGGTGCATGCGGATAGACTCAGCGAGGTAGCGGTAGCTGTCGGCATCCTGCGCGATCTTCTGACCCAGCCAGGGCAGTACTTTGAAGGAGTACAGGTCATAGGACTTTTGCAGGGGCGCCGCGACCTTGGAAAATTCGAGTACCAGTAATTTGCCACCGGGCTTGAGCACCCGTCGCATCTCTGCCAGCGCCGCTTCTTTATGCGTCATGTTGCGCAAACCGAAGGCCACGGACACACGGTCAAAGTAGTTGTCTGGGAAAGGCAGCTTCTCGGCGTCACAAATCAGCGTCGGTAACAGCAGACCGTCATTGATCATCCGGTCACGACCCACGCGCAGCATGGATTCATTGATATCGGTGTGCCAGACCTCGCCGGTGGAGCCGGCTTTTTTTGCAAAGGCGCGCGCCAGATCGCCGGTGCCGCCTGCCAAATCCAGCACCCGGAAACCGGGGCGGATGCCGGCCTGTGCAACGGTAAACGCTTTCCAGACCCGGTGCAGACCCGCCGACATCAGGTCGTTCATCACATCATATTTCGCCGCCACTGAGTGGAAAACTTCGGCGACTTTATGCGCCTTTTGTTCTTCAGGGACTTGCTGATAGCCAAAGTGGGTTTGGGTCATGGCATGGCTCAGTGTGTGGGAGCTGCATTATACAAGTGCAGCTGCGAGGCTACCTGCGCCCGCGTGCTTGGGTCTGATCGACCTGCATAACTCGGATTGGCTGTGATTTGTAATGGTGATGCACTAAATGCGCTTGTGGCGCGAACAGCGATTGAATTTCAGTGACTCATGGATCACTCGAAACAGGATATACCTTCAATTCCGCCCGGGGAAATTTTATGAGAACTGACAAATTAACCCTAAATAAAGACACTACGCTCGAAGAAGTTGCCACTTATTTTAAAAATCTCGGTCCAGACAAACAAGTCCGAGCGAGAGAACTGGGGGATGGAAGAATCCAACTCTATGTTCGCAAAGACTCACACAAACAATTTTTTATCGATAAGCTAAAGCCAGATTATTTAATAAAGCGTGATTATTTGAATGCTCGAAATAAAATTTTTGATATGGCCTGCAAGATCGACAATACCCGGGAAAAAGCAACTATTGTTTCTCATATAAGAAGAACGCTAGACAATCATAGACATGATTTATCTACAACTGAATTTAATAAAAGTACAGCACCTTTTCTGAATCCAAAAGATGTTCCAAAAAATGTAAGTATAAAGCTCTAAACCAATCCAATCCAAGAGCGCATCAAGTGAAATTTAATGTTTAGCTGAGATCGTTTGGGATGGACACCAATAAAACTGCAACCCACTCCACCAATTTTGTCATCAACAGATCGTTAAATGAAGGCGATTGGTATGCCAAAGTTGGAAAAAACGCGGCCGGGGAGAAGGCAATCATTTTTTTCAAAAAAAAGAGCTCTCTTTGGGAATGAAGATTGCAATACTAACTGGCCCTTTCAAAAAAGGTGAGGAAATCGCCAAAAAATATTTGAAAGAATTAGATTTGCCGGAGGCATCTATTTTTAATGCAAAAGGAAAACAAATCCTAAACCAACGATTTAATGAAATTGAAAAATATTCAATCAGACACAATATTTTTACCTATGAAAAAATAATAAGCAGCGGAAAAGATAGTGGAACGATGGACGCACATGTAAAAATTTCAGTCAAAACCAAAGAATATGAAAAGGAAAAAAAAGACAGCGCTGATTTAAAAGATTTAACGAACAATCCCAATTTAGATATCGCACTTAAACATCTGGACAAGTTCAAATAACACAACAAGAATCTCGATCATTACATAGAAAGTCTTTAATAGGACATCAGTCCGCTGCAAGAACAACGGCTGAAAATTTATTGCTGCGCAAGACACCTAAGGCAGTGCAGGTTAACTCAACCAAGAAAATTTTTTAGAAAGCGCAACGGTGCCAGGCCATGGATTTTACTTTGCGCCGCGTCGCGCAACTACGCTGGCTCGCCATGATAAGCGGGTTTATTAAGTGCCCCAAAGAATGATGTTCAAAAACCTCATAATTGCATTACCAGCTTCTTTGCAAGTTCTTGATTTTTCGTGTCATCCGATCTTTACTTGCGGATTTTTGAACACCTTCCTCCGCAGTCAATGAATAAAAAGCTTAGGCGACGTTGCATGCCTTTTATTCTTCAGGGATTTGCTGATAGCCGAAATGAGTTTGGGTCATGGCGGAGCTCGCTTTGCTGAACACACATCATACAAGCGACGCTAAGATGCCTTGGACGCCTTTTCTATTCACCCGGACCGATCTGATAACCCGGATTGGCTTTGATTTGTAGTGGTGTTGTACTAAACGGGTTTATGGCGTTAACAGACACTGTGCGTTAGTTACTGATTCGGGCATGCTGAACTAATTTTTATCAACTTAAGTCAACAAAATTGTATGGCTACCAAATTAACTCTCGATAAAAATACCTCACTCGAGGCTATTACCAAGTATTTCGAAGATGCCGGTTGGGGTAATCAGGTCAGAGCAAGAGACCTCGGGGAAGGCCGAATAGAGCTTTATGTCCGAAAAAATTCATTCAAACAATTTTTTACCGACAAGCTGAGGCCGGATTTCTTAGTGCAACGTGATTACATTGCCGCTCGAAACCACATTACAGGAATACTTGAGCGGACAGATCGCTTGGCAAAAGATTTACCTTTCCTTTCCAAGATAAAGGAAAACCTGAACAATCATAGTCGTTCCTTTAGATCCGGGCAAATGAGCTTTGATATTAAGAATTTTGTAAATCCGCAAGTTGAGAAAAAAAACTTGCAAATGATTCTCTCGAATAATTGGAGAGTAGCAAGCGGAGAAAATTCTCGTAACAATGGGACAAGCGGCACGGAGTGGCAACAACATATCCCAACAATTATTGATGCCGTTAAAGATCCCGAAGAAAAAAAAATTCTTCAGCAAAATTTCAACGCGTTAAACACTATTTTGTTCGGCAGCCCGTCATCCAAAAGTAGCCTAACCATATTTGACTACCTCCATGCGATGGATTTTTCCCGAGCTTGGCTCAAGGCGTCGCCTGAATTAATCAGCGACAAAGATCCCCAAAATAATGGCTCTAATGAGAATATGAAATTTGTCAATTTGTTGACAGATTTTTCAAAAAGAATTGCTACCTGGAGCGCAGTAGATTCAATTGATTATCAAGGCGCGAAGATTGATAGTTCTTACGCTGATCTAGTCATCGTAGATCCGGATTTTAACCAAGGTTTTTTAGATCAGATTACAAATAATATAGACACAAAAATTACTTTTTCAAAACAACGGGACGAAAGTGATATTTCTGCATTTCATTTAAACGACTTCAGTAGTACTCAAAGAACAGGCAATACCAAGCGGGCCGATATTTTACAGGTGGAGTATACCGGAGACTCGACATTTGACTCCGAAAAATTTGATAGTCTTTACAAGAAGATAGGCGGCATCATCGAAGAAAAAATGCGAGAAAAAATCACACAAGTGATCCCGGACTCAAACATTGGAAATTCAACAGCTAGTCAACTCTATGTCGTGCGCCTGCCTTTACTAAACCCTTTTAAAAATAAAAAACTGTCACAAGAAGAAAAATCCATGATGTTGACGGCTTTTGTGACAGCGACGGTTAAATGGAGGAGGGACTACCCGAATCTCAGAATCAAAGTTCAACTACCGCCGACCATCAGCGAGCTGGACATACAACGCATTCATTTTAAGATCAGCAAAAATGGCTTAGGACTGGTGTAGCATCAGAAAAATACTAGCCCTCAGTAACAAACACTCATTTGCACGGAGCTCACAACGCGCGTCTCGAAGCCGATCGATCAGACCGCACAACCACTGCCACCAGACTTCAGCATCGGCACATCCCGGCCGCTGTCGCCAGTATGCCCGGCTGCCTGCAATTTTTTCACATACACGTCCCACATCGACTGCTGATTCTGGCAAAACGACTCCAGCAAGTCCCACGAATAAATCCCGCTATCATGCCCGTCCGAGAACACGATGCGTATTGCATAGTGACCGACAGGCTCGATGGCCGTTATGTCGACGTTGCGCTTGCCCGTTTGCAGCACTTCCTGCCCGGGGCCGTGACCGCGCACCTCTGCCGAGGGAGAATAGACACGCAGTAATTCGAAAGGCAGCTGATAGCGGATGTCGCCGTAATTCAGCTCGAGCAGGCGTGATGCTTTACGAAGAGCGATTTCAGTGGGTGCGACGACGCTATCTGACATGGGGCGGTCCATTTAAAAAAAGTGGGTCGAGCTAAAGATACGTGGAAAGTCGCTGCCGCATCTTCGCCCGCAGTGCCGGCAGGCGTTCGCGACGCATCTGAAGTGAAGCGGCTGAAAGCGGTCGCTTGGCCTCAGCCCAAACCGGCGCGGGAAAATGCGCATCATCGGTATAACGCGGTATGACATGCCAGTGCAGATGCGGCACCATGTTGCCAAAGCTGGCGAGATTGATTTTCTCGGGCTGCATCACCTCCCGCACCACATGCTCCACCTGCCAGAGCACATCCATCAACAGCATGCGGTCGAGTTCGCTGAGGTCAGTGACTTCCTTCACATGATCGCGCCAGATGACGCGGCAAAAGCCAGGATAGTTATCGTCATCGATCAGTACAACACGAAACTGCGTGCCCTGATGCAGCACCTCGCCGCCCGGGGATACACACAGTTCACAATCTTGTACCCGGGTAGTCATGGCTACACCAGCACGCGTTCAATGCCGCCGTTGTTGGCGCGAGCGACGTAGTCGGGCATCCAATTCGGTCCCAGCAGATGCCTTGCCATTTCCACGACAATGTAATCGGCATCGGTGCCTGAATCGTCATTGAAACGCGACAGGCCTTGCAGGCAGGACGGACAGGATGTCAGGATTTTTATATCGCCCTCGAAACCATCGGCGCGCAGCTTGTCTGCGCCTTTGGTCATTTCGGCTTCCTTGCGGAAGCGAATCTGCGTCGAGACATCAGACCGTGACACGGCAAGCGTGCCGGATTCACCGCAGCAGCGATCATTCTTTTCAATCTTCTGTGCATCAATCGTCGTAATCAGACTGTTGACGGTTTTGAGCGGATCCTGCTGTTTCATCGGGCTGTGACAAGGGTCGTGATACATGTAGCGGGTGCCGGTGACGCCTTCGAGCTTCACGCCTTTTTCGAGCAGGTACTCGTGAATATCGACGATCCGGCAGCCGGGGAAAATTTTGTCGAATTCATAGCCCTGCAGCTGGTCGTAGCAGGTGCCGCACGAGACCACCACGGTCTTGATGTCGAGATAGTTCAGCGTGTTGGCAACGCGGTGAAACAGCACGCGATTGTCAGTGATGATCTTTTCCGCTTTGTCAAAATCGCCCGAGCCGCGCTGCGGATAGCCGCAGCACAAATAGCCGGGTGGCAGCACGGTTTGCACACCCACATGCCAGAGCATCGCCTGCGTTGCCAGGCCGACTTGCGAAAACAAGCGCTCGGAGCCACAGCCGGGGAAATAGAACACGGCTTCGGTGTCGGCGCTGGTGGCTTTGGGATCGCGAATGATGGGAACGAATTTATCGTCCTCGATATCCAGCAAGGCGCGAGCGGCTTTTTTGGGCAGATTGCCGGGCATTTTTTTGTTGATGAAATGAATCACCTGCTCGCGCACAGGCGGTTTGCCATGCGTGGAGGGTGGCGCCTTGGTTTGTTTTTTCGCGAATTTTTTCAGCAGGTCATGCGCGAAACGCTGAGCTTTGTAACCCCAGCCAATCATGACCTGACGGGTGGCATTGATGGTGGCCGGGTCTTTCGCATTCAGGAAAAACATGGAGGCCGCCGTGCCGGGATTAAACGATTTTTTGTCCATCTTGCGCAGCAGATTGCGCATGTTCATGGACACATCGCCAAAATCAATATCGACCGGGCAAGGGGTCAGACACTTGTGACAGATGGTGCAGTGATCGGCAACATCTTCAAATTCTTCCCAGTGACGTATGGATATCCCGCGCCGGGTCTGCTCTTCGTACAAAAAGGCTTCGACCAGCAAGGAGGTCGCCAGAATTTTGTTGCGCGGCGAATAAAGAAGATTTGCGCGCGGCACGTGCGTCGCACATACGGGTTTGCATTTGCCGCAGCGTAGACAATCTTTGACGCTATTGGCGATAGCGCCGATGTCGCTTTGCTGCATGATCAGCGATTCGTGTCCCATCAGCCCAAACGATGGCGTGTAGGCGTTGCGCAGATCGGCGTGCAGTTCGGGCGAGTTCAACAATTTGCCTTTGTTGAAGCGCCCTTCCGGATCGATGCGCTGCTTGTAGTCGCGGAATTCGCCGATCTCGTCCTCGGTGAGGAATTCGAGTTTTGTAATGCCGATGCCATGCTCGCCGGAGATGACGCCATTGAGCGACCTGGCCAGCGCCATGATCTCGACGACTGCGGCATGCGCGGTCTGCAGCATGTCGTAGTCGTCGGAGTTCACCGGAATATTGGTGTGTACATTACCGTCACCGGCATGCATGTGCAGTGCGACGAACACACGACCGCGCAAGACCTGCTTGTGCAGGGCGGCGCACTCCTCCAGCACGGGCTTGAAGGCTGCACCACTGAAAATCTGGCGTAGCTGCGCGCGCACTTCGGCTTTCCATGAAATGCGAATGCTGCGATCCTGCAGGACATCGAATACGCGCAAATCAGGTCGCACGTCGGACTGTGCAGCCGCTGCGTCGATTTCGGCGAGCCGCTGCCTGAGCCCCAGCTCTGTCAGTTCTTTGCGCGCGCTGTCGATGCGGGTATCGAGGTGTGACAGCAACCAGGACCAGCGGGCATGCACGGATTCCAGCAGACTGAGGGCCTGTGCGACACGATCCTCGAGTAATTCTGCGGGTGGTATTTCGAATCCTTCCTCATCGTCGCTTTTACCCAGCTTCAGGTGACCACGCGCGAAATAGGAGGACAACTCGGCGACCAGCTTGAGCTTGTTGGCCATCGACAAACGAATATTGATGCGCTCGATGCCATCGGTGTACTCGCCCATGCGATCAAGCGGAATGACGACGTCTTCATTGATCTTGAATGCATTGGTATGCCGCGCAATGGCGGCGGTGCGTGCGCGATCGAGCCAGAATTTTTTACGCGCCTCGGGACTGACCGCAACAAAACCTTCGCCGACACGCGTATTGGCAATACGAACGACTTCGGAGGTGGCGCGGGCAACGGCTTCTTCGTCATCGCCGACGATGTCACCGAACAGCGCCATTTTGGGTAATACCCCGCGCCTGGATTTGGTGGCATAGCCGACAGCGCGCAAATAGCGTTCGTCGAGATGCTCAAGACCGGCGAGTATGGCGCCGCCTTTACGGGTTTCTGCGTCCAGATAATCCTTGATTTCAACGATCGATGGAATCGCGTCGCGCGCCTGACCGAAAAACTCCAGGCACACCGTGCGCGTGTACGCAGGCATGCGATGCAGTATCCAGTGCGCCGAGGTGATCAGGCCATCGCAACCTTCTTTTTGCACACCCGGTAATCCAGCGAGGAATTTATCGGTAACGTCTTTACCAAGACCCTCTTTGCGGAATTTGCGGCCATCGATTTCAAGTATTTCGGTTTTGAATGGCGCATTGGGTTGCTGCCCGCGCCCGCGTTCGGCCGGATGACGCCAATCGAGGCGAAAGCGCGCGAGCGCCACGTCATGAATTTTGCCGAGATTGTGATCCAGGCGGGTGACTTCCAGCCAGTCACCGTTCGGATCGACCATGCGCCAGCTGGCGAGATTGTCGAGCGCGGTACCCCACAACACGGCCTTTTTACCGCCCGCATTCATCGCAATATTGCCGCCGATGCAGGAGGCGTCGGCTGAAGTGGGATCGACGGCAAAGACATAGCCGGCTTTTTCTGCTGCGTCTGACACACGACGGGTGACGACGCCGGCGCCGGAAAAAATGGTGGCGCATTCGCGTGCCGCACCGGGCAGCTGCTGCAGGATGACGTCGCCCAGCGCTTCGAGTTTTTCGGTGTTGATCACGGCCGACATGGGCGTCAGCGGTATGGCGCCGCCGGTGTAACCGGTGCCGCCGCCGCGCGGGATGATGGTCAGGCTGAGCTCAATGCAGGCTTTGACGAGTCCGGCGATCTCTTCTTCGCTATCCGGTGTGAGCACAACAAAGGGATACTCGATGCGCCAGTCGGTCGCATCGGTCACATGCGATACGCGCGACAGTCCATCAAAACGAATATTGTCTTTGGCCGTGTAGCGACCCAGTACGCGCAGTGAGCGGCGACGCAAGGCTTCCGTCTGACGAAACTCGGCAGCAAAATTACGGACGGCGTCTTTGGCCAGCTGAAGCAGCGTGGTGACATGGATGCTGCGCGTCTGTGCGGCAGGGCTGTCTGACTCCTCGACGTCGGCCGCGCGCCGACGATCGATTTCACCAAGACGATGGTAAAGCGCGTCGACCAGTGCATCGCGGCGCTTGGGATTGTCGAGCAAATCGTCCTGCAAGTAGGGGTTGCGGCGCACGACCCAAATATCGCCCAGTACTTCATAGAGCATGCGCGCCGAGCGGCCGGTCTGGCGGGCGCTACGCAATTCAGAGAGCAATGCCCAGGCGTTTTCGCCCAGCAGCCGAATGACGATTTCGCGATCGGAGAAAGACGTGTAGTTGTACGGTATCTCGCGCAAACGCGCCGGTGAGGTGATATCCGGGGCTTCAGAGAGCAAAACTTGCCTGTTCGCGGGGGCGTTCATTTGTGGAAACAGCAGAGCTGATGCTAAAGACGCATTTTAGCCTACGGCGGTGCACAAAACCCGGTGTAAGCCCTTGAAGGACTGTGGCTTTTCAGTGCATTTTGAATTTTTCAAGTTCAAAACCAGGACAGCACACGATGCCAAAACCCATCGGGCACCATCAGCAGAAGTGCAGTCGCTGTCAGATAGCGCAGTAATTTACCGAGGGCCATATACATCAGGCTCTGCCAGAACGGCATCTTGAGCCAACCGGCCAGTGTGCACAGCGGATCACCGACCACCGGCAGCCAGGACAAGAGCAGTGTCTTGGGACCAAAGCGCTGTAACCACCCGAACCAGCGAGCGTCTTTTTCTTTGGCGAGGATATTTTTTGCGCCGTAGCCCATGCCATAACTGATCGCGCCACCGATGGTATTGCCGAAAGTGGCCACACCAATGGCTGGCCAGAACAATCCGGGATTCACTCTCACCACGGCGAACACCGCTGGCTCGGAACCCATGGGCAGCAGGGTCGCTGAGAGCAGACTGATCACGAAAAGCGCAGGCAAACTGAGCGAGGGAACCGCAAGCGCGGCCAGCAAGGGATCGATGACTGCGTTCATCCTGCGTTCTGAGAGAAGGGGGCTCCATTATAATGAGGTCACCATGCGACCTGATTACCTCAAAAAAATCCTTACCTCACGCGTCTATGACTTGGCGATAGAAACACCGCTGGAACTGGCGTCCAATCTGTCGCAGCGGACAGGCAACCGCATTTATTTCAAACGCGAGGACATGCAAAGCGTGTTCAGCTTCAAGCTGCGCGGTGCCTATAACAAGATGGCGAATCTGTCGCCGGCTCAACTGAAACGCGGCGTCATTTGTGCTTCAGCGGGCAATCATGCGCAAGGGGTGGCACTCGCCGCCAGCACGCTGGGCTGTCGCGCGGTGATCGTGATGCCGACCACGACACCCGCTGTCAAAATCGATGCCGTACGCGCGCGGGGTGGTGAAGTGGTACTGCATGGCGATTCCTATTCGGATGCTCACCAGCATGCGCTGCAGCTCGAAAAAAAACACAAGCTTTGTTTCGTTCATCCTTTTGATGATCCGGATGTGATCGCTGGTCAGGGCACGATCGGCATGGAGATTCTGCGTCAGCATCCCGGACCGATTCATGCCGTGTTTGTCGCGGTCGGTGGTGGCGGTCTGATCAGTGGTGTGGCCGCGTATATCAAGGCGGTGCGACCCGACGTCAAAGTGATCGGGGTGCAAACGACCGATTCGGATGCCATGACACGCTCACTGGCCTCGGGTCGTCGTGTGCTGCTCCAGGACGTGGGTTTGTTCTCCGATGGCACGGCAGTCAAGCAAGTGGGGGAAGAGACCTTTCGCCTCGCACGCGCCTTTGTGGATGACATGATTCTTGTCGATACCGATGCCGTATGCGCTGCGATCAAGGACGTGTTCACGGACACACGCAGCATTCTCGAACCGGCAGGCGCCTTGGCTATTGCCGGCGCAAAGGCCTATGTCGATCGCTTTGCACAAGGAAAAAAATCCTTGCGCAATGAAACGCTGGTGGCGATTGCCTGTGGTGCGAACATGAATTTCGATCGCCTGCGTTTTGTTGCTGAACGCGCTCAGGTCGGCGAAGCCCAGGAAGCTGTGTTCGCAGTGACTATCCCCGAAGAGCGGGGAAGTTTTCGCCGCTTTTGTCAGCTGATTGGTCCTCGCGCGGTGACAGAGTTCAATTACCGCATCAGCGATGAGCGGGAAGCACATGTCTTCGTGGGTCTGCAAGTCGCCAACCGTGATGAGCCCGAGCGTATCTCGAAGCAATTCCGCAAGCAGGGTTTCAAGACGATAGACCTGACTCAGGATGAACTGGCCAAACAGCACGTTCGCCATCTGGTGGGTGGCAAGAGCGCGCTGGCGAAGAACGAATTGATGTACCGCTTCGAATTTCCGGAACGACCCGGCGCGCTGATGCGCTTTCTGGACAGTCTGGCGCCGAACTGGAATATCAGCCTGTTCCATTACCGCAATCAGGGTGGAGATGTGGGGCGCGTACTGGTCGGTTTGCAGGTGCCCAAAGCAGAGATGAAACGCTTCCGCGATTTTCTTGCGACACTGGGTTATCGCCACTGGGATGAGAGCGAGAATCCGGCGTACCGCTTGTTTTTGTAAGCTGCGAACCGTTGTCGGAATGCCGGCGCCTGGCATTCCTCACCTGAACCGAGACACCACATGAACACCCCTGAATCACCCGCAAACTCTCCGCTGGGCAAGATATCGTCCTACGCTGCCGACTATGATCCCGAGCGCCTGTTTGCAATGCCGCGTGCTGACCAGCGCGCCTCTCTGGGTATCACTGGCACGCTGCCGTTTTTCGGCATGGACATCTGGAATGCCTATGAAATGTCCTGGCTCAACCTGCGCGGCAAGCCGCAGGTCGGCATGGCAACGCTGCAGGTACCGGCTGATTCACCGTATATCGTCGAATCGAAGTCGATGAAGCTGTACATGAATTCGCTCAATCAGCTGCGCATGGCCGGACCAGAGGCAGTGCAATCGCTGCTGCAAGCGGATCTCTCTGCAGCCTTCGGTGCGCCGGTGCAGCTTTCGCTGACCACCAGCGACTCGTTCGGCCAGACGCTGATGGGCGAACTGGACGGTTTGCTGCTCGATCGCCTGGATATCGAGGTCACTGACTATCGGCCAGATCCGGCGCTGCTGAAAACCCATACCGCTGCCCCGCCGGTTCAGGAGACGCTGGTCTCCCATCTGCTCAAGTCCAATTGCCCCGTCACCAATCAGCCCGACTGGGCAAGCGTACAAATCCGCTACACAGGCCATGCGATAGACCAGGCGGCTTTGCTGGCTTACCTGATCGGCTTTCGCCAGCATCAGGAATTTCACGAGCACTGTGTCGAGCGAATTTTCATGGACTTATTGACAGTATGTAAGCCCTCCAAACTGATGGTGCTGGCGCGCTACACACGCCGTGGCGGGATTGACATCAATCCATGGCGCAGTAATTTTTCGCTGTCAAAAATGCCACTCAATGCACGAAATGCAAGGCAATGAACCGTCCAGGCACTGATCCGGCTGCGCATCAAAGACGGATCCAGGGCAAGCTGGCGACGCCAAGCAACGGTTTTTCGAAAAGCGATTGCCAAGGCGCGCCAGCAGGTATAGATTTGGCGCCCGGGCAATGCTCAGCACTGAAGTCACCGAAGCCGCTGCACGAACGAAACGGCCTGCGTGACCCGCTTTCCCTCTGGGGAAAGACAGGGCGGGCAAACGGACCCCAGATGCGCCGGGAAGTCACCTATAATTCGGGGCGATTGTTTTTAGTGTGATGCGTGATGACTCATTTCAGCCAGATTCTTCCGGAAACCAATGTCGTCCTCGATCTGGAGTGCTCCAGCAAAAAGCGGGCATTCGAGCAGGCCGGCCTGATTTTCGAGAACAACTGCGGGATTGCCCGCTCCACCGTCTCGGACAACCTGTTTGCGCGCGAGCGGCTGGGCTCTACGGGGCTCGGACAGGGCGTCGCGGTACCGCATGGACGCATCCGCGGTCTGAAGGCGCCGCTGGCGGCCTTTGTCCGACTCTCCGAACCCATTCCTTTCGAATCGCCGGATGGTGAGCCGGTCAAGCTGCTAATCTTTCTGCTGATACCCGATAACGTCACCCAGCAACATCTTGAAATCCTTTCGGAAATTGCCGAAATGTTTTCTGACAAAACTTTCAGAAGTGCGATGAGCGAAGATGCCGATGCCAAATCGTTGTACACCCGGCTGGTGAGCTGGCAACCCGCCGAACGTAACGTGGCCTGAGGCCAACGCTACCGATAATGCCCCTCAACACACCTCTGTCAATTCAGCAACTGTACGAGGACAACCTCAGGGCACTGAAACTGAGCTGGCTGGCGGGACAAAACGGCAGAGATCGCCTTATTTTTGGCGATGCCGCCTCGGCCGCCGATCAGGTCGGTCACCTGAACCTGATTCACCCCGGGCGTATTCAGGTGTTCGGACAACAAGAAGTCGATTACCTTCAGCGCATCTCCGACAACAGCCGCACTGCGCAAACGCGCGAGCTGGTCGCTGGGGAGCCGCCTGCGTTCATCATTGCCCAATCATTGACGGCCCATCCGCAGATCGTCAGCGTCTGCAACGAAAAAAATATTCCCCTGCTCACGACCTCGGTGCCGGCAGCGCAAGTGATTGACTACCTGCGCGTTTATCTCTCGAAAAAACTGGCCATACGCGTGACCATGCATGGCGTGTTCATGGATGTGCTCGGTGTGGGTGTGCTGATTACCGGTGAATCCGGACTGGGCAAAAGTGAGCTGGGCTTGGAGCTGATTTCGCGCGACCACGGACTGATTGCCGATGATGCCGTGGAATTCTCGCGCATTGCGCCAAACATGATCGAGGGTCGATGTCCGACGCTGCTGCAAAACCTGCTGGAGGTACGCGGCCTCGGTCTGCTGGATATCCGGACTATTTTCGGCGAGACGGCCGTACGTCGAAAAATGCGCCTGAAACTCATCGTGCATCTGGTGCGCCGCAAGACACTGGAAGAAAACTACGAGCGCCTGCCGCTGGATCAGCAGACACAGGAAGTGCTTGGCCTGCCGATACGCAAAGTCGTGATCCCGGTGGAAGCGGGCCGCAATATCGCCGTGCTGCTTGAAGCCGCCGTGCGCAATACCATTTTGCAGATGCGTGGCATCGACACGCTGGCCGAGTTCATGGATCGACAGCAGCAAGCCATGGGTGGCGAATAAGCCCCTGAATGGGCACCCCGCTCGTCTGACCACTGGCCAAGGCACGCCAAGCCTTGCGGCGCCGAAGCCGCTATGATGTTGTCATGCGCATCGTTCTCCTCACCGGTATCTCGGGCTCGGGTAAATCCGTCGGCCTCAACGCCCTCGAAGACACCGGCTATTTTTGTGTTGATAACCTGCCGCCTTCGCTGCTGCGCGCGCTGGTCGCTACGCGCATTACCGAGGGCGCGCAAAATCTGGCGGTTGCGGTAGATGCACGCAGTGCCTCCTCTCTGAACGATCTGCCCGCTGACGTACTGTGGCTCAAAGAGCAGGGTCATCATGTGGACGTGGTTTTTCTGACCGCCAAAACCGAATCGCTGATCAATCGCTTCTCTGAAACGCGCCGCAGCCATCCCCTATCGCACCGCATCGCACCAAAGGGTCAGCCGACGGACACGCCAACCCTGATGGAGTGCATTCGTCAGGAGCGTGAAATGCTGTCCAGTATCGAAGGCATCGGCCATCTGATCGATACCTCGGGCCTGTCAGCGAATCAGCTGCGTCAATGGATACGCGATTTGCTGCAGGCGAATCAGGGCAAGTCCCTGTCGCTGCTGTTCGAATCGTTTGCTTTCAAATTTGGCGTGCCGCTGGATGCCGATCTGGTCTTTGACGTCCGCGTGGTACCGAACCCGTTTTATGACAAGCAGTTGCGTCCGCTGACGGGCCGAGATCAGCCGGTCATCGATTTTCTGCAAGCCCAGCCTGATGCAATGCACCTGATGACAGATATTCAGTCTTTCGTCGAAAAATGGCTGCCCGCCTTCGAGCGCGACAATCGCAGCTACCTGACAGTTGCCATCGGCTGCACCGGCGGCCAGCACCGGTCAGTGTTCATGGTGGAAAAACTGGCCACCTATTTCAGGGATCGGGCCCGGGTGTTGGTTCGTCACCGTGAGTTGGGTCAATGAAGCCAAACAGTGAGTCAGTGATGAGTGATACGACGTGGTTACCGCTTTTCCCTTTGAAAACCGTACTGTTTCCCGACGGCGTACTGCCCTTGCGGGTATTCGAGACGCGTTATGTCGATATGGTTCGCACGTGCATGAAAACCGAGACGCCCTTTGGTGTGGTTGCGATTCGCAGTGGCACCGAAGTGGGCATGTCCGCCGAACCCTACTTGGTGGGCACGCACGCGCACATCGTCGAGTGGGATATGCCCGAACTCGGTGTCCTGCTGTTGCAAACGCGGGGCGGCACGCGCTTTCGTATCCTTGAGACCCGGCTGCAAAACAATCAGTTGCTTGAGGCGCGTACAGATCCGCTGCACTCTGATGAAATACTTCCCACTGTACAGACCGACCACGCGCTGGCGGTCTGCAGCCGAGTGTTACGCGTCGTAATGGAAGAACTTGCGGAACGAGCGGGTACAGAAACAGGCAGCGGTTTCGTCAATCCTTTTCCAGAGCCGCATCAGCTGGATCATGCCGGATGGGTCGCCAACCGCTGGTCTGAAATGCTGCCCATTAGTCATGACCAGAAACAGTCATTGCTGGAAATCAGCGATGACGCCGAACGCATTGTGCAAGTAGAGGCCTATCTGCGTCAGAACGGTGTGCTGTAGTGTCGTTGTTGAAGCCGTCTGATGTGCGGCACATGCACCCGGTTCACAATGGCTGGAAAACCGAGTCGCTCAACGTACCCAGCAGCTTGCGCACCGGCGAGGGCAAAGCCGCCTCGCTGATTTGCGCCAGCGCGCGCCACTGATAATCTGACTGAGCAAGCATGGCATGGCGCTGTCTCAGCCTCACCTGTACCGGTGTGACCATAAGACGGTAATGGGTGAATCCGTGGACAAAACCACGCAAGGTCTCCACGGACTCGATATCGCCGAACGAAGACAGGACCAGCGCAAGCTGTTCATGCAGATCATCGTCTTGCGACGCTACCGACAGCCGATTGAGTTCGGGCAGCGACAACAGCCCGCCCCAGATTCCCTCGGGCGGACGCTGCTCCATCAGAATCTCGCCTTCGTGCATAACGACCAGCATGACGGTAGATTTTTGGGGGATCGCTTTTTTGGGTTTTCGCGCAGGCAGTTCTGCGGTACGCGCTGAGGCGTGGGCGATACAACGCGATTGCATAGGGCAGCGTTCACACGCAGGTCGTGTACGTGTGCAGAGCGTGGCGCCGAGATCCATCAGTCCCTGGGTATACGCTTCGATATCTCGTGCGGGCAACAGTGCCTCAGCGCGCTGCCACAAGTGTTTTTCCACCGCAGCCTGCCCGGGAAATCCTTCGATACCAAACACCCGGCAAAACACGCGCTTGACATTCCCATCCAGAATGGCCGCACGCGAGCCAAAGGCAAAAGCGGCAATCGCCGCTGCAGTTGATTTGCCGATGCCGGGCAGTGAGACCAGTGTTTCAGGATCCGAGGGAAACCGGCCGGCATGATGCGCCACAATCTGCTGCGCACAGCGGTGCAAATTGCGCGCACGCGTGTAGTACCCCAGACCACTCCAGTGGGCCATCACGGTTTCTGTTGGTGCGGCAGCCAGGGCAGCGACCGTCGGAAAACTGTCAAGAAAACGCGCGTAGTACGGGATAACGGTGGTGACTTGCGTTTGCTGCAGCATGATTTCGGAGAGCCAAATGCGATAGGCATCCCGTGTGCGCTGCCATGGCAACTGATGCCGGCCATGCTGCTTTTGCCAGGCAATCAGCGCGTCGGCAAAACTGGTGTCTGGCGCAGCCGCCTGATTGACGATACGTTTCATGGCAGCGTAGTCCTTTAACGCTGACAGCGCGCGCAGTAAAACGTGGAGCGCTGACCCTGCACGATACGGCGCACCGCCGCATCGCAATGGCGGCAGGGCTCACTTTCGCGATCGTAGACAAAATAGTTCTGCTGAAAATAACCGGACTGACCATCGGCACCAATAAAGTCGCGCAGCGAACTGCCACCTTGTTCAATGGCAGCGGCCAGCACACGGCGGATAGCGAACGCCAGCTTTTCATAACGAGCGAGCGCGATGCGTCGGGCTACCGTGTTCGGATGGATACCCGCTTCAAAAAGACTTTCACACGCATAGATATTGCCGACCCCGACCACGATATCGCCGGCCAGCAGCACCTGTTTGATGGATGCGCTGCGATTACGCGTCTGCTGATGAAGAAGCGCCGCCAGATTTTCCGAAGTCAGCGGCTCAACGCCCAGACTACGCAGCAAAACATGCGACTCGATGTCACCCTCCGCTTGTCCATGCCAGAGTACCGCGCCGAAGCGGCGGGGGTCAGTCAACCGCATGAGCTGCTGGCCCAGCAGCAAATCGAAATGATCATGTTTTTGCGGTGGATGATCCGCCGGCAGAATACGCAAATGACCCGACATGCCCAGGTGGATGATCAGCGTGCCGTGCGAAAAGTGCATCAGGAGATATTTGCCACGTCGGCCCGTCGACACCACACGCTGGCCAGTGAGCAGCTGGTCAAGGCCCGCAGGAAAAGGCCAGCGTAAACCGCTGCGGCGCTGGATCACGCCGGTGACAGGTCGACCCTCGACAAAAGGCGCGATACCGCGGCGGGTGACTTCGACTTCGGGTAATTCTGGCATCAGCGCTTATTGCCTTTTTACATACGACTCGTCGTTCCGGCAAGTCGCGCAGAGGATTGTCAAAAACACAGTTTCTGGCCGACGCGGCGGTTTTTACTTTCGTCGTAAAATCAATGTCCGCCCCCAAGCCCACGCGGGCAACCCACAGGACCGTGCCTTGAAAAATTTTGCAGCCATTCTAACGCTCTCGGCATTGCTTGCCTCGGGCAGCGTCGCGCAAGCGGCACCCGATACACCCACCAATGCGGATGGCTTGCCATTAATCCCGTTGTCCGAAGATCTGATGCTCAAGTATCTGTCGGCCGAACTGGCATTCCAGCGGGGTCAGGCAGCCGGCGCACACTCGGCGATGATGGCTTTGGCGCGCTCCAGCGGTGATCCACGTCTGGCACGGCGCGCAACCGAGATGGCCATTGCGGCATCGAGTTCGGCGGATGCCCTCAAAGGGGCCAAGTTGTGGCGCGAGCTGGCGCCGCGTTCGGATGAGGCCTTCCAGGTCTTGTTGAGCCTGCAACTCAACGGCAACCGTCTGGATGAAGCCAAACAGGCACTGGCGCAGCAACTGGCCGCCAGCAAACCTGATCAATTGCCAACGGCGATCGCCTCAGTGCAGCGCAACCTCTCGCGCATGTCCGACAAGACAAAAGCGAACGCTTTGCTGCGTGAATTGCTGGAGCCCTATCGCGAGTCGGTCGATGCGCGGTTGGCGTTGACGCAATTTTCGATGGTCTCGGGCGATCGTGCTGGCGCCTTGCGCGAGGCGCGCGAGGCAGTGATGAAATTCCCCAAATCCGAAATCGCTGCGATGGTACTCGCCCAGATCGAGGACAAAACGGAAGCGGCACGCGTACTCGGCGAGTTCCTCCAAAAAAATCCCAATGCCCGTGAAGCGCGTCTGGCCTACGCCCGCATGCTCTATGAGCAAGCCAAGCTCGCGGAAGCAAAGAAAGAATTCAAGCTCCTGATTGAGCAGAAAAAAGATGACCAGACGGCGCTGTTTGCGCTTGGTCTGCTGTCAGTACAAGTCGATGAGCTTGCCGATGCCGAAAAATATCTGTCGGCATATATCAACACACTCGGGGGTCAGCCCGACAAGGAACGCGATGCGACGCAGGCCTTGATGATACTGGCCCAGATCTCTGAAGATCGCAACGATCTGGCAGGCGCGCTGAAATGGCTGGAGATGGCAGAGACGGTGACGTACCAAGGCTCGGTGACTGCAGTACTCAAGCGCGCCCAGCTGCAATCAAAAAGCGGCAAGGTCGACGCTGGGCGTCAACTGCTGGCAGAAGCTGACGCCGAGAGTGATGACGACCGCGTCAGGCTAATCATCGGCGATGCCCAGATCCTGCGTGATGCAGGCCGTCTGGCAGAGGCCATCAAAGTCATTGAAGATGCGCTCGAGAGCCAGCCCAACAACATCGACCTGATCTACGAATACGCGATGCTGGTTGAGAAAAACCGCGAGTTCGACGCGATGGAAAAGGCGCTGCGCCGGGTCATCCAGATTGCGCCTGACAATCCACAAGCCTATAACGCGCTGGGCTATTCTTTCGCGGAACGAAATATACGTCTGCCTGAAGCCTATGACCTGATCAAGGTGGCACTGCAGCTGGCGCCTGACGACGCTTTCATCATGGACAGCATGGGCTGGGTTGAATTCCGCATGGGTCGGCTGGAGAAAGCCGAAGCGCTTTTGCGGCGCGCTTATGGGCTGCGACCCGACGCGGAAATTGCCGTCCATCTCGGTGAAGTCCTGTGGCTGCTCGGTCGCGAGGACGAAGCAAAAAAACTCTGGCGCTTTGCCAACGGCAAAGATCCGAAGAATGAGTCTTTGAAAGGCACACTGCAACGATTCCAGGTGAAACTGTAACCGTTGATCCGATGCGGCGACTCTTTCTTCTCGGTTGCCTATGGCTTGCCGGCTGCACGACATTGCCCGAGGGTCCGCTTGGCGAGCGCAACTACCAGAGCACCATCTCGGTGGGTGGTCGCTTGTCGGTGCGTTATCAGCAGAGTGGCCAACCCCAATCCCTGCAGGGTAAATTCCGCTGGCAACAGCAGGGTGAACAGACAAACATCACGCTGTATTCCCCCTTGGGACAGACGATTGCCACGATCGCGATCACGTCAGGACTGGCCGTGATGACGCAATCGGACGGTGAAAAAAGACAAGCGCCCAATGTCACGGCGCTCACGCAGGAAGTACTCGGCTGGCCAATGCCCGTGGATGGCCTGCGCTACTGGCTGCAAGGCTTCGTGCAAAACACCAACGGTCAATTGGACGCGGCCTCGCCGGAAGGCAGGAATAGCTTTCAGAGCAGTGGCTGGCATGTGCGCTACGTGAGTTGGCAGCGCAATGCGAGCATTCAGTATCCGAAGCGTTTCGATATGGAGCGCACCACGGCCGAGGCGGGCGATATCGTTCTGCGTCTCGTGATCGACGACTGGAACGACCGCTAGCAACATGAAGCACCTGCACCACTGTCGCGCACCTGCCAAGCTTAATTTATTCCTGCATGTGGTCGGGCAACGTGAGGATGGCTACCACTTGCTGCAATCGGTATTTCAGCTGATTGATCTGGCAGATGTGCTGCACTTTGATCTGCGTGAGGATGAAACCATCGCTCGCGTAACGGAGGTGCCCGACGTACCCGCCAGCGACGATCTGATCGTGCGTGCGGCGCAGCTGCTGGGCGACGACATGGCCCAGCGCGGACGCCGGCCGGCAGGCGTGAATATCACGATAGAAAAGCAGATTCCGATGGGTGGCGGTCTGGGCGGCGGGTCGTCGGATGCCGCCACAACCTTGATGGCGCTTAATCACCTCTGGCAAGCCGGCATGACGCGCAGCGAGCTGATGGCGCTGGGCTTGCGGCTCGGCGCCGATGTGCCTTTCTTCCTGCTGGGTGAAAACGCCTTCGTCGAGGGCATAGGTGAACAGCTCACGGCGGTACCCACACCCTCTGTCTGGTTTGTGGTGATACACCCCGGTATTTCGGTGCCTACGCCCGTGATCTTCAGGGCCCCTGAATTGACACGCAACACCAAAGCGGTCAAAATAGCGGACTTTTCTGCGAGCCCCTTGGGCTTCGGAAGGAACGATTTGCAAGCAGTAGCCGCCCGGGCTTTTCCTCCTGTTGCAGACGCCGTTGAATGGCTGTCCGGCTTTGGTGAGGCTCGTATGACCGGCTCCGGAGCCTGTGTCTTTGCCGCTTTTGCCTCAGAAACAGAGGCTGATGCCGTGCTCCAGAGCGTGCCCGCTGCGTGGCGTGGCTGGAAAGCGCGAACGCTGGCGGCACATCCCATGCTTCATCTGCTGCAGTCGTCATCAAGAATTCGTCCAGGCGCGTGATCGCCGGACTCTGGGTTGTGTAGGGGAATCGCCAAGTTGGTTAAGGCACTGGATTTTGATTCCAGCATTCCAAGGTTCGAATCCTTGTTCCCCTGCCATTTTATTTGTCTGCCGCCGCGAGTTGATCCGGCAGGCTGACTTGCACTAGCCATCCAATTCGACCAAGCCGCCAGTGCCGGAAGCAGCATCCGGTTGTGGCGGCTTTTCAAACTGTTAACGGACTGTAGTCAGGGATCCCATGTCGCAAGAGAACCTGATGGTTTTTACTGGAAACGCCAATCCAGCGCTCGCCGATGGTGTGGCGCTCCAGCTCGGTATCCCGCTCGGCAAGGCAGTGGTGTCGCAGTTTTCAGATGGCGAAATCGTGGTTGAGATCAACGAGAACGTTCGCGGCAAGGACGTCTACGTACTGCAATCGACCTGCGCACCCACCAATGATCACTTGATGGAAATCATGCTGATGGTCGATGCGCTCAAGCGCTCGTCGGCTGGCCGGATTACCGCTGTCTTGCCGTATTACGGTTATTCGCGGCAGGATCGCCGTCCGCGCTCGGCGCGCGTTGCGATTTCGGCAAAAGTGGTCGCCAACATGCTTCAGGAAGCGGGCGTAGACCGCGTGCTGATCATGGATCTGCACGCAGATCAGATTCAGGGGTTTTTTGATATCCCCGTGGATAACATTTACGCCTCACCCATCCTGTTGTCAGATCTGGTGGAAAAGCACTACGACGACTTGCTGGTGGTCTCGCCGGATGTCGGCGGCGTTGTCCGTGCAAGAGCATTGGCCAAGCGCCTCAATTGCGACCTGGCGATCATTGACAAGCGCCGGCCGAAAGCCAATGTGTCGGAAGTGATGAATATCATTGGCGAGGTCGAAGGCCGCAATTGCGTGATCATGGATGACATGGTCGATACTGCCGGCACCCTGACCAAGGCGGCAGAGGTCTTGAAAGAGCGTGGCGCAAAGAAAGTCATTGCCTATTGCACGCATGCGGTACTGTCTGGCCCGGCGATTGAGCGGATTTCAAAATCACCGCTGGATGAATTGGTGGTCACTGACACGATACCGCTCAGTGATGAAGCAAAAGGCTGCAAGAAAATCCGTCAGCTCTCATGCGCTGCGCTGCTGGCTGAAACCATTCGCCGCATCAGCAAGGGTGATTCCGTGATGTCGCTGTTTGCCGAGGACGAGGCAGCCGGCTGAATTTAATTTGGGCAGACACGCCGTGTCTGTCTTTTTTCCGGTCCCCTGGTCGCGGGGGACTTCACATGAAGGGCAACCCGCCCGAAACAGGAGTCAACATGAAAGTTATCGCATTTCCACGCACTGAGCAGGGGTCCGGAGCGAGCCGCCGCCTGCGCAGAGCTGGCCATACCCCCGGCATCATTTACGGCGGCACAGCTGCGCCTGTCAATGTTGCACTCGACCATAATGCGCTGTTCCATGCATTGAAAAAGGAAGCGTTTCACTCATCGATTCTCGACCTGGAAGTCGATGGCAAATCCGAGAAGGTGCTGCTGCGTGATTTCCAGATGCACGCTTTCAAGCCCCTGGTATTGCACGCTGACTTCCAGCGCGTGGATCCGAACCAGAAGATCCATATGAAGGTGCCGCTGCACTTCGTTAATGCTGACATAGCGCCGGCCATCAAGCTCTCAGGCGGCATCATCAGTCATGTCATGAACGAGATCGATATCAGCTGCTTGCCGAATGATCTCCCCGCATTTGTGGAAGTGGATCTATCGAACATGCAGGTAAACACCTCGTTCCACGTCGCAGATCTCAAACTGCCCGCAGGTGTGGTGGTTGTGCATGCAAAGGACAACCCCACCATCGCAACGGCGACTGTGCCCGGTGGCAGCAAGGCCGATGCACCCGCTGCAGCGGCTGAGGAAAAGAAGTAATGCCCTGAGCAATCAGATGAAAAAGCCCGTCCATGCGACGGGCTTTTTTTCGGCTGGGGCGGCATCTTTTGCGGCTTGCCGGATAATCCGTGTGCATTCACCTCAATCATCACCTACATGTCCATACGTCTGATCGTCGGGCTGGGCAATCCCGGCGCTGAATACGAAGCTACCCGACATAACGCCGGGTTCTGGCTGGTCGATCGGCTGGCGTCCGGCCAATTGCGCCGGGAGACGCGTTTTCAGGCGCTTGCCGCAAAAATCCGTATCGCAGGTGAGGAAGTCTGGTTGCTCGAGCCGCAGACCTTCATGAACCGCTCAGGACAGGCCGTGGGTGCGCTGGCGCGCTTTTACAAAATTTCGCCTGAGGACATTCTGGTCGTCCATGATGAACTGGATCTGCGCCCGGGTATTGCAAAGATAAAAAAAGGCGGCTCGTCCGGTGGGCATAACGGACTCAAGGACATCACCGCCGCGCTGGGCACGCAGGAATACTGGCGCCTGCGCATTGGCATCGGTCACCCGCGTGAGCTGCAACTCCAACAGCCCGTGGTCGACTTTGTGCTGCACCGTCCCCGCAAAGAAGAGCAGTTTCTGATTGACGACAGTATCGATAAAAGTTTGTCTGTCATTCCGCAGCTCTGCGAAGGTCGTTTCGAGCAGGCGATGACGGTACTGCATACCGACAAAAAGCCGACACCCGGCGCATGAATCCCGCTGTCTGCGGTTCGCTTGGCTGTTACCAGTCGCTCGGTTAATCGACTCGGCGCTTTCTCCAAGCGGCGTCGATTAAAAACCAAAAGAAACTTTCAAACCCAAAAACAGCGGGCCGACATTTGATTTGTCTGCCTGCTGTAATGCATGGCGGTGCCGTTTCGTCATTCATGGCAGATTTTTTCGATCTCCCCCTAATTCAGATCAATGGCATTCCGCCGGCGCAATGAAACAATAGCCTCAACGCCACAGTATTAAGCGTTTATGGTTCGGATACTCCGGTAGTCGCCCAGCACATTAACGGGAGGAACAGACCAAGAATGTTTCCATGGATTAAAAGTAATTAACGAATATCCATAAAAAACAGCCACTTGGATTATTTTTACAAAAAAGGCAATTATTAATACTTTTTTGATAATAGCTCACCTATAATGCGCGCACTGGCCACAACAATGTCCGATACGTTGTGTGTTGAATGAAACTTCACTTGATGGGGATTGAAATGACGAGCTACAAGGAACTGCAGAGTCAAATTGAGAAACTGCAAAAGGAAGCCGAACTGGCCAGAAAAAATGAGCTGGCCAATGCCATTGCAGATATTCACGCCAAAATGAAAGAATACAACCTCTCCGCCGACGATTTGGGAATTGGCGGCAAGAGAAAACCCATGAAAATGGTTCGCCGCCCGGTGGCACCCAAGTATCGCAACAACGTCACCGGCGAAACCTGGAGCGGACGCGGAAAGCCGCCAAAGTGGATGGCTGGCCGTGACAAGGCGCAATTCCGCATTCAGGGCGTATGAAACACTGAAATCGCGTGGCCCTACTCAGCCGCCTCAGGGCGGCTTTTTTTACGTCTGACCTCTGCGCTGAATGCTGCACTGAATGCTGCGTTGACTGCTGCTTTGGGGAGCTTGTGCTCTGCTTGCCGCACACCCATGAACCGGTAGTGAATGGATCACGCCACCACTCCTTATGACTCCCGTAAAGAACCGAGTCCATTCCAGATGGAAGTGCATCGCCAACGAGCGCGGATCAGGCGGCTGTTCGAGGCAGTAGCGGCGCCGCTGCCGCCCGCAGCAGGATATGCACATCGGTCAACAGGTTCTGGGTTTCGATATAGCGCTTGGCGTACTCGAGCCGCAGGGGCATCACCTTCTCGACATAAGCTTCCTCCAGCGCCTCGCCCTCAAGACCGGCGAGCAGCCTATGCTCATCGCGCAATTCAAGGGAAGCCAGATCGACGAGCCCGGGTTTGACCGACAAAACGAGTTTTCGCATCGCCGTTGGGTAGCAACCCACGTAACGCGGCAGTTCAGCGCGCGGCCCAACCATGGAAAAATCCCCGCGCAACACCGTCAGTAACCAAGGCCAGCGGCCAACACCGCGTCGACGCAACAAGGCGCCAATCCGGGTCACCTCCTCACCCTGACAGCCGGCTACGGTTTCCATCGCATCCGGCTCGGCATTCGCCGTCCGAAATTCCCAGACCTTGACCATACGGCCATTGCGACCGACCCGGTGCGCGCGCGTCATGACGGGGCCCGGCGAATCCAGGCGAATCAGCGCCGCAATCACCAAGGCCAGCGGCAAAGCCATCAGCAACAGCACAAGTGCAAGAACAACATCAACAACGCGTTTCATCTGCATCCTTTCACGGCGGGCATTTCGTAAGTGGCCCGGCGCAGTGTAAACAATTTTTCCGATGTCCCGGCTGCGCTCTCATCGGTGGCCGGCTTGGTTACAATAGCGCCTTGCGCACGGTGCATTGTTCGAACCCCTCGGGGCGTCCGTACCGGCACCCGCTTCACGCCATCCACACGTTTCAGGATCTTCTCCATGAGTCTCAAATGCGGCATCGTTGGTCTGCCCAACGTCGGCAAGTCCACGCTCTTCAATGCACTGACCAAGGCTGGCATCCCGGCTGAAAATTATCCCTTCTGCACCATTGAGCCCAATGTCGGTGTGGTCGAGGTTCCCGATCCCCGGCTGGCGCAGTTGGCAGCGATCGTCAAACCGGAACGCATCCTGGCAGCCACCGTCGAATTTGTCGATATCGCCGGACTGGTGGCGGGCGCCTCGAAAGGAGAAGGTCTGGGTAATCAGTTCCTCGCGCACATTCGCGAAACCGACGCAATCGTCAACGTCGTGCGCTGTTTTGAAGATGCGAATGTCATCCACGTGGCAGGCAAAGTGAGTCCGCTGGATGATATTGCCGTGATTCAGACCGAGCTCGCACTGGCCGACCTGGCCACCGTTGAAAAAACAGTGCATCGCGAAACCAAAAAAGCACGCTCGGGCGACAAGGACGCCACTGCGCTGGTGGCTCTGCTGGAAAAAGTACAAATTCATCTCAATGATGCCAAACCGGTGCGCGCGATGGGTCTGGACAAGGAGCAAATGGAATTGCTCAAGCCGCTTTGCCTGATCACCGCCAAACCCGCCATGTATGTCGCCAATGTCGCAGACACGGGCTTCAAGAACAATCCCCTGCTGGATCAGTTAACCGAGTATGCCAACAGCCAGCGCGCCCCCATCGTCGCGATTTGCGCTGCACTCGAAGCCGAGATTGCCGATCTGGACGATGAAGACAAGGGCGCTTTTCTGGCTGACATGGGGATGGAAGAGCCGGGGCTGAATCGCCTCATCCGAGCAGCCTTTGACTTGCTTGGCTTGCAAACCTATTTCACCGCCGGTGTGAAAGAAGTACGCGCCTGGACCATACACAAAGGCGACAGCGCACCGCAGGCCGCGGGCGTGATTCACACCGACTTTGAACGCGGCTTCATTCGCGCCCAGACCATCGCGTTTGATGACTACCTTGCATTCAAAGGTGAGCAGGGCGCCAAAGAGGCCGGCAAAATGCGCGCCGAGGGCAAGGAATACCTCGTCAAGGATGGGGATGTGCTGAACTTCCTGTTCAACGTCTGAACTA
>JAJTGC010000070.1 GCA_021298975.1 Oxalobacteraceae bacterium | reverse complement strand
AATATTAACCTCCTCTGTTTCGAGACCGGTGCGTGAAAACAGGCGGCGTATCCGCGGCATCAATTTTTTCGGCTGATCGGGATTCAGAAACTCGATCTCTATCAGTGCCCGTTCAAGGTGCTGAAACAAACCTTCAATCTGCTCTGCAGTGGCCGCTGCCCCTTGAAAACCAATATTCATGGGCTCGCGCTGCTCACCCATGGCGGCAACACGACACTCATACGCAAGAATCTGCACTGCCTGAGCGAGATTCAGCGATGCATAGGTGGCATTCACTGGGACGCTGACCAGCGCATTGCATTTTTCAACCTGCTCATTGGACAGTCCGAAACGCTCATTGCCAAAGACCAACGCACAGCGCAGGCTGGTATCGTCATGTACTTGCTGCGCCAGCGCGCGAGGCGAGCTGAGCGGCGGAGAAAACTCCCGCAACCGGGCCGACAGCGCCACCGTCAAATTGCATCCTGCCAGCGCCTCATCAAGGGTATCGACAATGCGCGCCTGCGAGAGAACATCGTTGGCGCCACTGGCAAAGGCGATGGCTTCTTCGTGATGGCGGGGATCTGCGTCGCGCGGACTGACCAGCACCAACTCCGAAAATCCCATGGTTTTCATCGCACGGGCGGCGGCGCCGACATTGCCGGCTCGACTGGTTTCAACCAGAACGAAACGCAATCGCTCAAAGACAGGGATATCGGAAATGGGGCGGGTTGACGGGTTCATTTAAAATAGCGGCAATTCGCGGTACTCATGCCGCATCGTTCATTCTCACTGTGGGGGCTGTCGCTGATATCAGTGCGCAGCCCGATTTTAACGGAACCACCATGCACCCCATGATCAATATCGCGGTGAAAGCCGCGCGTCGTGCCGCCTCGGTCATCACTCGCGCCTCTTTCGAGGTAGAGCAACTGCGCGTCACCACCAAAAATCACAACGATTTCGTCACTGAAGTCGATCAGGCAGCTGAGCGCGCGATCATTGATGTGCTGCGACAGGCCTATCCCGACCATGCGATTCTTGCCGAGGAATCAGGCGCCTCTGACAATCTGCATGATGAAACCGAGTACGTCTGGATCATTGATCCGCTGGATGGCACGACGAATTTCATTCATGGTTTCCCACAGTACGCGGTCTCGATAGCACTGCAGTATCGCGGTCAGATCACGCAGGCGGTGGTCTATGACCCAACGCGCAATGAGCTCTTCACTGCCAGCAAAGGTGCAGGTGCCTTCCTCAATGACAAGCGCCTTCGGGTCGCAAAACGCGACAAACTCGCCGATGCCTTGATCGGTACCGGCTTTCCCTACAGCGACCTCTCCGCGCTTGATGAGTACATGAAAATGTTCCATCTCATGACGCAAAAATCGGCGGGCCTGCGTCGTCCCGGCGCGGCAGCACTCGATCTGGCCTATGTGGCGGCAGGCCGGCTCGATGGCTTCTTCGAAAAAAATCTCAAGCCCTGGGATATTGCGGCGGGCGCCCTGCTCATCACCGAAGCGGGCGGTATCGTCGCAAATTTTTCCGGCGAGTCTGACTATATTTACAAGGGAAATGTGATTGCGGTTCACCCAAAGTCTTTGGTCAGATGCTCAACGTACTCTCGCCATTTGCTTGAGATTGGCCTCGCCAACTTTGCTCGGATTCACGGTGCATCACGCTGTCCTCAGGTGCGCCATGGCAGCGACCGCTGCGCTTGTTTTGCTGAATGGGCCATGAAAGACCAGGAGTCTATCTCGTTAGGTCGGTGGCAAGGCGTGCCGACGCAGACAGTACGACCTGTACGGCAAGGAAGTGCAACGCTGCCTGCGGCCTAACGAGATAGGATCCAAGAACGCCGGCTTGGTCAGACCCTGTTATACTCCCGCGCACCGCGGTCATTGTTCCAGTCTCCTGACCGCCCCTCCTGTAAATCCCCCCCTTGACCTGTGACTGGCGCCCTGATGCGGCGGCGGGTCGACTAATTTTCAAAATCTATGTCATTTGCTGAACTCGGCCTCGCCGAACCTATCGTGCGCGCCGTCACGGAAAACGGTTATACCCAACCCACACCGATTCAATTAAAAGCGATACCCGCCGTTTTAAAAGGTGGCGATCTGCTCGCAGGTGCCCAAACCGGCACCGGCAAAACTGCCGGTTTCACGCTACCCATGCTGCAACTGCTGTCCGGCAAACCACGCCCGGCAGCGCGCACGGTACGCGCGCTGGTACTGACCCCCACGCGTGAACTCGCTGCACAAGTGGAAGAAAGCGTGCGCACGTATGGCAAATATCTCAATCTCACGTCTGCTGTCATTTTTGGTGGCGTGAACATCAATCCGCAAATTCAGCGGCTCGCGCGCGGGCTTGACATCCTCGTCGCCACACCCGGCCGGCTGCTCGACCTGATGCAACAAGGTGCGGTGGATCTGCGCCACGTTGAAATTCTGGTGCTGGATGAAGCCGATCGCATGCTCGACATGGGTTTCATTCGTGATATTCGCAAAGTACTGGCCGTTCTGCCACCCAAACGACAAAATCTGCTTTTTTCAGCGACCTTCTCCGACGAAATCAAAGCACTGGCCGACGGCCTGCTGGATAACCCCGCGATGATCGAAGTTGAACGTCGCAATTCGACTGTCGAAGTCATCTCGCAAAAAATCCATCCGGTCGATCGCGACAAAAAGCATCAGCTACTCACGCACCTGATCAAAGAACATAACTGGTTTCAGGTCCTGGTTTTCACACGTACCAAGCACGGCGCCAACAAGCTGGCTGAACAACTGTGCAAGGCCGACATACCAGCGCTCGCGATTCACGGTAACAAAAGCCAGGCTGCTCGTACCCGCGCACTGGCAGAATTCAAAAGCACCGACTTGCAGGTACTGGTTGCCACCGACATTGCGGCACGCGGCATTGATATCGATCAGCTGCCCTACGTCGTGAACTACGATTTGCCGAATGTGCCTGAAGACTACGTGCATCGTATTGGTCGTACCGGTCGTGCCGGCTCTACCGGCGAAGCGGTGTCACTGGTCTGTGTGGATGAGCGCGGTCTCTTGCGCGATATCGAACGTTTCATCAAGCGCGAAGTACCCGAGGAAGTCATCGCCGGTTTCGAGCCAGATCCGAATGCGCGCCCCCAGCCAATACAGCTGCGCAGTCAGGAGCAGCGCGGGCAGCCCCGCCATCAGCAAGGTAAACGTGCGGCCGCGCCGGCTGGACGCAGCGGTGGCAAGCCCGGCAATGCAAGCCAGCATCATGGCTCGCAACGGTCAAGCCAGGGAACTGCCAGTGCGCCCCGCCCGCAAAATGCGGGCACCACGACCACGTCTGCCGCCAGACCGCCGCGCCCGACGGGGGTTCGCACATCGGCGCTGCTGGGTCAGCCAGCCGCCAATGCGGCCGCCAGCAAGCGTCGCAGCGGCCAGCGCTAACCAGCGCAGCTGCCTTCGCTTCGCAGCGCAGGCTGTGCTACATTTTCGCGTCACGGAACAGCCGGGCCTCGTGCCCGGCTTATCTTTCTTCTCTCTTGAAAATCGCCTTCGCCCGAGCAACGCATGACCGCACCCGAGCGCTCCAGTCTGGACAATCACACGCCGATGATGCGCCAGTACCTCGGCATCAAGGCCGACCATCCGGACACATTGCTGTTCTACCGGATGGGAGATTTCTATGAATTGTTTTTTGAAGACGCTGAGAAAGCCTCGCGCCTGCTCGGCATCACCCTGACTCAGCGCGGCGCCTCCAATGGCAATCCCATCAAAATGGCCGGCGTGCCCTTTCATTCAGCCGACCAGTATCTGGCCAAACTGGTCAAGCTCGGCGAGTCCGTCGCCATCTGTGAACAAATCGGCGACCCGGCGACCAGCAAAGGTCCGGTCGAACGTCGTGTCCAACGCATCGTCACACCCGGCACCCTGACCGAATCCGAACTACTGCCGGAAAAATCAGACCGGCCGCTCATGGCGGTGCATGTTTCACGCCAGCGCAAAGGCACCAAAGACATCACGCTCGGTCTGGCGTGGCTGTCACTGGCCAGCGGACGTTTGCGCGTCACTGAGATCGCCACCGATCCATCGCAATTGACGTCCTGCATTCGACAAGAACTGGAACGCATCTCGCCCGCAGAAATTCTCTGCGACACCGCCTCGCGCACCTTGCTGGAAGCGATACCCGGCGTTCGTCCAACCAGCGTCGCCGACTGGCACTTCGATTCAGGCGCTGGCAAAAAATCGCTACTGGAACAACTCGCCACAGCCACGCTCGCAGGTCATGGCGCCGAAGACCTGGACCCCGCGCTGGGTGCGGCCGGCGCCCTGCTGCACTATGCGCGCAGCACCCAAGGCAAGCATCTGCAGCATGTACGCAGCCTCGTTGTGGAGCGCGCCGCCGATACCATCGCGATGGACGCCGCCACGCGCCGCAATCTCGAAATTACCGACGCGCTGCGCTACGCTGACGGTACCTCACCCACCCTGTTTTCCTTGCTCGACCATTGCAAGACGGCCATGGGCTCGCGCTTGCTGCGCAACTGGTTGCATCATCCCAGTCGACATCCATCGGTCGCGCAACAACGACACGTGGCCATCGAGGCCCTGCTCGCCGCATCCGAGTCGGCGCATCTGGCTGACAGCTTGTCGGGCATGCCGGATATCGAGCGTATTGCCAGCCGTATCGCATTGCAGAGCGCACGACCCCGCGATCTGTCTGCCTTGCGTGCCGGACTGGCGCAATGTCCCTCGCTGCAGTCCGTCTTGCGCAGCGAAGGTCCGTTGCGGTTATCGCCGCTGCTGTCTCACACAAGTGACGACCTGAGCATGCCGCACGACTGCATGGCACTGCTGCAAAAATCCATTGCCGAGGAACCCGCCGCACAGGTACGTGACGGTGGTGTTATCGCACTTGGCTACGACGCCGAACTTGATGAGCTGCGCGGCCTCTCGGAAAACGCGGGGCAGTTTCTGCTGGATCTGGAAACGCGTGAGCGCGTCCGCACCGGCATCGCCAACTTGCGCGTCGAGTACAACAAGGTGCATGGCTTTTATATCGAGGTCACCCACGGCCAGACCGCCAAAGTGCCTGATGACTATCGGCGCCGCCAGACACTGAAAAATGCCGAGCGCTACATCACACCGGAGCTCAAAGCCTTCGAAGACAAAGCGCTGTCGGCACAAGACCGTGCACTGTCACGCGAAAAATTTTTGTACGAGCAAGTACTTCAGTCGCTCTCGTCGTACATTCCGGAACTGCAGCGCGTGGCCGAAGCCACGGCACAGCTGGATGTCTTGTTGGCTCTCGCTGTGCATGCAGAACGCCACCACTGGTGCAAACCGCGGCTGCAAAGCGCACCCGGTTTGCATATCGTTCAGGGGCGCCATCCCGTCGTTGAGAACGTGATTGAACGCTTCATGCCAAACGACTGCGAACTCTCGCCCGAGCGCCGGCTGTTACTCATCACTGGCCCCAACATGGGCGGCAAATCCACCTACATGCGTCAGCTTGCGCTCATTACCCTGCTCGCCTATGCGGGCAGCTATGTGCCGGCGTCACAAGCGACATTGGGTCCGGTTGATCGCATCTTCACGCGCATCGGTGCCGCTGATGATCTGGCGGCGGGTTACTCCACCTTCATGCTGGAGATGGTGGAGTCAGCCGCCATACTTCACGGTGCCACTGAACACTCGCTGGTACTGATGGACGAAGTCGGCCGTGGCACCTCCACCTTTGATGGACTGGCACTGGCCTGGGCGATTGCCAGCGCACTCGTGCAAATCAATCGCAGCCTCACGCTGTTTGCCACGCATTATTTCGAATTGACGCAACTGCCACAAACGCATGCCGGCTGTGCGAATGTGCACTTGTCTGCAGTTGAACACAAAGACCGTATCGTGTTTCTGCACACCGTCGAGCAGGGTCCGGCATCTCAGAGCTATGGTTTGCAGGTCGCGCAACTCGCTGGGGTGCCACAGCCGGTGATTCGCGCCGCACGCAAACATCTCGCGGCGCTCGAAGCGCATGCAGCACAGTCCGAAACACAGTTTGATTTGTTTGCGGCCGCACCCAATGACGAAGACCTCACGGATCCCGTGCCTGACACGGCATCGCCACTCAAGGCAGCACTGCTGGATATCGATCCCGACAGCCTGACACCCCGCGACGCACTGGAAGCACTGTACCGTCTGCGTCAGCTGGCAGACGACTCGTCATCCTGATCATGCGAGGCCCTGCACGCTGTCTGCGGGGGAGGATCGTCTGTCTGCCCCACTGCGATCCACTCTGGCGACTGCAGCGTCCTAAGCCGGCAGCCTACTGCAACTGAATCGTGCGGAACTGGTCGCTGTCATCTTCGTCGTCGTGATGATGATGACCATGCGGTCCGTGCACATGACCATGGGCAATTTCTTCAGCACTGGCTTCCCGCACTTCCACCACATTCAGTGCAAAGCGCAGAGCCATCCCGGCCAGCGGATGATTGCCATCTAAAACCACCTTGTCATCGGCAATATCAGTCACGGTAAAAACGCGCATCGCATTTGCCTCACCGGCTTCAGGCGCACCTTCAAATTGCATGCCGATTTCCAGCGGTTCTGGCAAAGCCGCACGCGGCTCGATTTTGACCAGTTCAGCGTCGTATTCACCAAAAGCATCCTCTGGCTCGACCTGGATCGTAACCTGATAACCGACAGCCTTGCCTGTCAGCGCTTCCTCGATCTTGGGTAGCGTGTTGGCATAGTCGCCGTGCAGGTAAACCATGGGTTGCTCGCTCTTCTCGATCAAATTATCCTGCGCATCAGAGAGCGTATAGTGCAAAGTAACCACTGTATCTTTGCCGATAATCATCATGTCATCCTTTCGCTGAATCGGTCGTGAAGTATAACCGACGACCCCAGATTGCCCATCGTTGGGGAACGCGTTCACACGCCGTCGATATAATGGCCGGATGAAAAATACCCAGCTCCTCGGCGGCCTCACGCCAGATCAGTTCCTGCGCAAGCATTGGCAAAAAAAACCTTTGCTGATCCGTAACGCGATTCCCGCTATGCANNNNCATGATGATCAGGCAGATCAACTGCTGCATCAGTTCCGTTTCATTCCCGACTGCCGCCTTGATGACCTGATGATCAGCTATGCCACCGACGGCGGTGGCGTCGGTGCCCATGTGGATTCATATGACGTTTTTCTGTTGCAGGCGCATGGGCAGCGCCGCTGGCGCATCAGCGCGCAGGAGGATCTCCGTCTGCGCGAGGATTTGCCTCTGAAAATCTTGCAGCATTTCGTGCCCGAGCAGGAATTCATTCTCAATCCCGGCGATATGCTTTACTTGCCGCCGCAGTATGCGCATGAAGGCGTGGCGGTGGGCGAATGCATGACCTATTCGGTCGGCTTCAGAGCGCCCGCCTGGCAAGAGCTGGGCGAGGCGTTCCTTGCCTTTATGGCCGACTCCATCGATCTCCCCGGCCGCTACCGTGACCCGGCACTGCGATCCACCCGCAACCCGGGCGCCATCAGCGATGAGATGGTCAGTGAGGTGGCTCGCATGTTGCAAAAACTCAGCAGCACGGCGGCCGACCGCGCGATTTTTCTGGGCGAGTATCTGTCCGAGCCCAAGCACTCAGTCAGCTTTGATCCACAGCCCACGCCGTTGGGCGCGCGGCAGTTTGCCAAAATGGCAGGACGCAATGGGATTCGCTTGCATCGCAAAACGCGGATGCTGCATCGCGGTAATTACGTGTTCATGAATGGCGAATCCTACTCGCCCGGTACCGCGGACCGAGCCATCCTCAAGCGATTGGCGGACAATCGTGTGCTGGACGCCGAACATCTTGCCCGCGCCTCATCCGATCTGGGCGAAAGTCTGTATCAGTGGTATCTCGACGGCTGGATCGATCTTCAAAACCACCCGGGCGTTCAAAAAAACTAACGAATCAGCGGTACGGCGCTTTCAGCGCCTGATTTTCGCTCAACCGTCCGCAATTTTCCTTGGCGAAACTCACCGTTCCTGTAAAACCCCCACTGCCGGCGGTAGGGTCGCCTTGCGGCCGATCTGGACTGCCTCCAGCGCCCCGCCTTGCCAGCGACACCAGCGCTTCGCGGCTCTCAGTTTGAGCAAGACTCTTGCCATTTGTCTCGCCAAATCGCATAAAACGGCTTGCGCAGTTTTCAAGAAGACCAGTATAATTTCCGGTTAGGAAGTTTTGACAGTGCGGCAGTGCGTCAATTGCGCTTGCTCTCTTGAAAACACGACCTGATGTGCGATAACTACCGGTAGTTATTAAACAAAATTATGTGTAATTTTTTATATTTAACCGAAGGAAAATCATGAAAAAATCGTTGCTGATCGCTTCTCTGCTGGCTCTGGCTCTGGCTGCTTGCGGAAAAAAAGAAGAAGCCGCTGCTCCTGCTCCTGCCGCACCTGCTGCTGAAGCTCCTGCCGCTGCAGCGCCTGCTGCTGAAGCACCTGCTGCTGAAGCTCCAAAGGCTGACGCTGCTGCACCTGCTGCACCTGCTGCTGAAGAGAAGAAGTAATCACGGGCAACCGAACAAAAAAGCCGTCCTAGTGACGGCTTTTTTGTTGCCAAGTGCTCCACCATAGGCCGTCGAGCCTGGCTCACCTCACAGCATTTTGGTGGGACATGATCTGCGGATACAGCGGCCCGGAGCACTGCGCGAGCTAGCGCATCACGTGGTTCCCTCACGGTGCGCGCAGTCTCAGCACCTCAGACTCGTTGGCTTGCTAATCCATCCATTCAAAGCCTGACGCCTGATCGGCAATCAGCACCTCAACATCGCTCCCGGCAAGTACACCCGCCATCATTGAACGCACTTTGTCAGGCGAATTATTTTTCTGCGATAAATGGGCAGCGATCACACGCTTTAGGCGACTGCGATCCAGGCTCTGCAAAATGTCGGCGGACTGCTGATTGGATAAATGTCCCATCTGCCCGCCAATACGCGCTTTGAGCCAGGGTGGGTACACTGATTGAGCGAGCATCTCGGTGTCATGATTGAACTCCAGCACGAGGGCGTCGCAGGCACTGAGTGCGTTGACCAGATGGGGCGTTGCATGCCCGACATCGGTCAATACCCCCAGCTTGCGAATGCCATCCGTGGCGGTGTACTGCACTGGCTCACGTGCATCATGCGGCACTGTGTAGGGCTGGATTTCAAGATCACCAATGACGAAGGACTCGCCATCGCGGCAGATGTGTACCGTCACCCCAACGGCTTCGTCGCGCACCGCTTCCAGCGTGCCATGCGTCATCCAGACGGGAATCTTGTGTCGACGTGCGAGACGAAAGACACCACCTACATGATCCTGATGTTCATGCGTGACGATGATGCCGGAGAGTTGTTTGGGATTGATATGAAGATGACCGAGACGGGATTCCGCCTCTTTCAGTCCAAAACCACAGTCAAGCATCACCAGCGTTTCGGTGATGCCTGATGGGGCAGAGATCAGCAGCGCGTTGCCTTCGCTACCGCTGCCCAGACTCGCAAATTTCATACGCGCCTCCGGGCCGCAGGTTGCACGCGCACTGACGCGCGGCTTTATTTCAGTTGTTCACTGAGTAGCGTCAAAATGCGATCGCCAATTCCACCCGACTCCGACTCGCCCTTCTCATCCTGCACACTGACGCGCGTAGCCTCACCCGCGCTGTTGACCAGAATGCGATAGCGTAGCGCCTGCTTCTTGTCATCCTTGGAGCTGAACAAGCGCGAGAAGAAACCCGGCTCGCTGGCTTTTTTCTCTGCATCGGTTTTCTGATCGACGTAGCGAACAAAGTACAGGCCACGCGTGCGGTCACGATCTTCGACCGTAAAACCTACCCGGTCGAGTGCCAGTCCGACCCGACGCCAGGCCCGATCAAAACTTTCTTCGACCAACACATGATTGCCCAGCGCATCTTTGGCCATACGCGCGCGCTGAGGCGCAGGCTTGGCTTCATTGATCGCGGCCTTGGCAACTTTCACTTCCGAGCCCAGCCGTGCCATCAGACGACCGATGAACTCGGCTTCCAGCTCCGGATCGGATGGACGACCCGTCCATATCGCACGTTCTTTTTGTAGTCCGGTCAGTACCTCCTGCGCACCACGGTGGCTGATGTAGATTTCGGTACTGCCATCGGCGGTGCGCTCAAGCCGCGTGCGGAATTTATCGCGCTCTCCCGTCGAGTACAGCGAATCAAACACTTTGCCTATCGTATTGCGGATGAAATCCTGGGGGATCTTGGCACGGTTCTCTGCCCAGTCGGTTTCCATCACGCCAGCCTCGGGGGTTTCGATCGCCAGCAGAAAACCGCTCTCTTGCCAGAACTCCTTGATGCGAGGCCACAACTGCTCGGGAGTCTGCTTGACGATCAGCCAGCGCTGGTTGCCGTCACGACCGACACGCACTTCGGCAGTCTCGCTGACTTCAGGCGCCACCTTGGTGACGGCGACGTTGTTGGTGGTGCCCGCTGGACGCTGCGCGTTGTAATTGGATGCCGTCGCAGTCCCGGTCGCATTTTCGCCGACCACGTAGCGACTGTCATTGCGCAGTTGTGTGAGGTCCGGCGGTACTTCGAGCTTGGTGCCCTTGTTCGCTTTGCCTGCGCTTTTGTAGTCAATCTTGTCGGGCTCAAGCATTTCACCGACCGAGCTGCAGCCGGCCAGCGCGCAAACAGCCACGATCAGCAAGCAACGGGAATGCAGCGACGCTACAGACGAAACAACCAGGTGAGAAAGACGCATGTGAAGTGATGAAGGAGTAGAGGTTAGCGGGACCGTCATTGCAGAACGCCGGATTCACGCAGCGCAGATCGCACCGCTTCGTGATAACTCGCACCGAGTGCCACCAGCGGCAGACGAATGCCCGACTGCATGCGGCCCATTTGCGCGAGCGCCCATTTGACGGGCACAGGATTGGGTTCAACAAACAAACGGTTATGCAAAGGGATCAGACGATTATTGATGGCTATGGCATCGGCGATACGCCCTGCCATCGCCGCCACACACAGATCATGCATGGCCTTGGGTGCCACGTTTGCAGTGACCGAAATATTACCCTGACCACCGCAAAACATCAGCGTCATCGCCGTCGCATCATCGCCGGAATACACGGCAAAGGATTTTGGAACATCACGCAACAGTTCTGTACCTCGGGCGAGATTACCGGTGGCGTCTTTGACACCCACGATACCGGGTACACCCGACAAGCGCACGATGGTGTCATTGCTCATATCGGCAACGGTGCGACCAGGAACGTTGTAAAGAATTACCGGCAGGTCAACCGCCTCGGCAATCCGACGAAAGTGTTGGTACATGCCTTCTTGTGTCGGGCGATTGTAATAAGGCACAACCTGCAGCGACGCATCAGCACCGACCTCTTTGGCGTATTCAGTGAGCTCGATTGCTTCCGAGGTGGAATTGCCGCCGGTGCCGGCAATGACGGGTATGCGCCCCGCCACATGATCCACAGCCAATTTAATCAGTGCACAATGCTCGTCCACCGATACCGTGGGTGACTCACCTGTCGTGCCGACAATCACGATGGCATCAGTGCCTTCGGCAATATGCCAGTCCATTAATTTTTTCAGTGCCTCTGCATCGAGACTGCCATCCTCGTGCATCGGGGTCACAATCGCGACAATGCTGCCCTGAATCATTGTTGTGCCGTTGCAAAAAATCGAAACCGTGATTGTAACGGATAGGCGGCGAGAATCGCGATCCTTATTGCGCGAGTTTAGGATCGTTACCAACATCCAGCGCCAGCGCCTCGGGCGGCAGATCGGACACGGAACCTGCCTTGCGCAGGCAGATTCGCTGCATCATAGCCGGGCGGGGTCGGTGCTGATAACCGTCCTCGTAGGCAATCACCCGATTTGAGGGTCGTAAATTCGCCCACGCCAGCAATTCCCCGGGCGCCAGCAGAAAATCCGGGTTGGAGGGCTTGCCAAACTGGCCATTCCCAGCCGCAAAAGTTTCGTAGATCAACACGCCGCCGGGCGCGAGGCTGTCCAGCAGCGGCAGCATCAGGGCGCGGTGAAGATAATGGGTAACGACGATGCCGGCAAAAACCTCAGGCACCAAGGGCCAGTCGGCATGGCTTGCTGCTGCCGGATGTTCCAGATCGAATGCCCGCGTTTCAATGCCGGGACCGCTGGCGGCGGCCAATGCGGTGGCATCGCGATCGACCGCCAGCACTGTGTGGCCAAGCCCGGCCATGAGCCGCGCATGGCGGCCACCACCACAGGCCAGATCCAGCACCCGCCCGATGGGTATCAGTCCAGCGAACCGGGCGACCCAAGCCGATGGCAGATCCTGGGCGAGATGCGCGTTCATAAGCGACCGGATGACTTCAAACTCAGTTGTAGGACAAACCCATTTCCTCGCGCACGTCGCGCATGGTCTCCTGCGCATATTTGCGCGCCTGATCGCAGCCGTCAGCGACGATCGCACGCACCAGCGAAGGATCATCCAGATACTGCTGCGCGCGCTCGCGCATGGGCTCCTGCTCTTTCAGGATGCCGTCAATGACGGGCTGTTTGCATTCGAGGCACCCAATGCCGGCGGACTTGCATCCCTTGACCACCCAATCGCGGGTTGCCTGATCCGAGTACACCATATGAAACTGCCAGACCGGACATTTTTCGGGATCGCCCGGGTCGGTGCGTCGTACACGCGCCGGGTCGGTGGGCATGGTGCGGATTTTTTTAGTGACGATGTCGCGATCATCGCGCAGCGCGATCGTGTTGCCGTAGCTCTTGGACATTTTTTGTCCATCCAGTCCGGGCAGGCGCGAGGCCTCCGTCAACAGGGCCTGGGGCTCAACCAGAATCAGCTTGCGGCTGCCTTCGAGATAACCAAACAAACGTTCACGATCAATCATGGACAAATTTTGCGCATCATCGAGCATGGCTTTGGCCTGCTCCAGCGCATCCTCTTTGCCCTGCTCCTGATACTCGGTACGAAGCTCGTTATAAAGTTTGGCACGCTTGGTACCCAATTTTTTTACCGCATCGCGCGCTTTTTCTTCGAAATCTTTTTCACGACCATACAGGTAGTTAAAACGACGTGCGATCTCTCGCATCATTTCGATATGCGGCACCTGATCTTCACCCACCGGCACCATGCTGGCGCGATAGATCAGCACATCGGCCGCCTGCAGCAGCGGATAGCCCAAAAAGCCATAGGTCGCCAGATCGCGATCGGCGAGTTTTTCCTGCTGATCCTTGTAGGTCGGCACACGCTCCAGCCAGCCCAGTGGCGTGGACATGGAGAGCAAGAGGTGCAACTCGGCGTGCTCGGGCACTTTGGACTGAATGAAGATCGTCGCCTGCGACGGATCGATACCCGCGGCCAGCCAGTCGATCACCATATCCCAGGTGCTGGTCTCGATGATCGAAGGATCGTCGTAATGGGTGGTTAACGCGTGCCAGTCGGCCACAAAGAAGAGACAGGGATGCTCGGACTGCAGCCGAACCCAATTTTTCAGTGCGCCGTGGTAGTGGCCAAGATGCATGGCGCCAGTCGGACGCATGCCAGAGACAACACGATCAGGATACATGGTGATTTCAGGTGAGCAGGGATTGAATGGGGGACATCAGCACTTGAAGCAGCAGCGCGGCGAGCATCATGACGGGCTTCATCCAGTAGTTGAGCAGATTCATCATCATCAAGCCCAGCACAATGAAAAAGCCATACGGCTCAATGCGCGCAAAACGAAACGCATAGCGGTTCGGCAGCATACTGGTCAGGATCCGCCCGCCATCCAGCGGCGGTAACGGAAAAAGATTGAACGCAAACAGGATAAGGTTGATTTTCACGCCTGCTTCCGCCATCTCGAAGAAAAATACCTCGTTAATGCCCGCAGCTTGCCAAACAAAATACGACAGCATCCACAAAAAAGCCATCACCAGATTGGCCAGTGGCCCCGCCAGCGCGACCCAGGCCATCTGTTTCTTGGGATTGCGCAAACGGGAAAAGTCCACCGGTACCGGTTTGGCGTAGCCAAAAATGAATGGGCTGCTCAGCAAGGCCAGCAGCAGCGGTATAAGGATGGTACCAAAGGGATCAATGTGCCGGATCGGATTAAGACTCATCCGCCCCTGCGAGTAAGCGGTCAGATCGCCAAAATACCTGGCCGCATAGGCATGGGCGGCTTCATGCAGGGTAATGGCAAAAACGACGGGCAATGCATAGATGGCGATCGTCTGGATAATCTCGTTCATCGGGCGGATTCTAGCAGACGCCTACTCGGGGGACTCACTCAGCGAAATAGCGCAAGATCACCCCTGCCCTCACGCACGATCTCTGGCTCGCCCCCGGTCAAATCGACCACCGTGGTGGGCAAGCGGCTGCAGCTGCCGCCATCAATGACGAGATCAATCTGTTTTTCCAGCTGATCGCGTATGTCTTCCGGGTCATTGAGCGGCTCGTCGCTGCCCGGCAAAATCAGTGTGGTACCCAGCAAGGGCTGTTTCAGCTCTTGCAGCAAGGCGTGCGCAATCGCATGCTCGGGCACGCGCAGCCCGATGGTCTTGCGTGAGGGGTGCGACAAACGCCGCGGGACTTCCCGCGTCGCCTCAAGGATGAAGGTATACGGGCCCGGCGTCGCCGCTTTGAGCAGCCGGTACTGACGGTTGTCGACTTTCGCGTAATTGGCAATTTCCGAGAGATCGCGGCAGAGCAAGGTCAGATGATGGCGATCATCCACGCCACGCAAGCGCCGCAGCCGATCGACCGCTCCCTTGTCATCGAGATGACAAACCAGCGCGTAACTGGAATCGGTCGGCAAGGCAACGATACCGCCCGCATCGACGATTTGTACCGCCTGCCGTATCAAACGCGGCTGCGGATTGTCCGGATGAATTTGAAAATACTGGCTCATAAAAAATCAAAAACGGCGACGGCCAAAGGCTGGCGCCGTACAACGGTGAAATGACCTGCATCGGATCCACGGCTCTGTGAATGACGGGGAGCGATCGATGCCAGTCAGCTTGAGTTCAAGCTGAAAATTCTTGTCGAATCATGGACAACCCGAACGCCACTGGATCCCGGCTTTCGCCCACTGCTGTCCGGAACATCTGCACTGAAACGAATTCCTTCCTGTCAGTCTCAGACCGTTAACGATCATGAATCCCAGCTTTCGCTGGGGTGACGATTTTTGGGCTGATGGTTCTAAATTCCGTCACCCCAGGGAAAGCTGGGGTCCATGATCAATCCGTCGAAAATCCAGCCAAGCAAGAAGACTTTAACCCTCGCAAAAATCCTGTGCAATCCAGTCAGAAAAACTGCTCATCAGTGTTCAGTGGTGCATGACTTCATATGTTCCGGACAGTAGTGGGCTTTCGCCGGGATGACGGTGACAATTTTGGTGTCACCTGACTGGTATTACTACAGCGCTCCCAGCCTTCGCCGGGATGACGGTCGGAATTTCAGTGCCGCTTGGCTGGTATCACTCCAGCGCTTTCGGCTTTCGCCGGGATGACGGTTAGAATTTTAGTGTCACCTTAAAAATCCCACCGTCATCCCAGCGAAAGCCGAGATCCAGCGTCTTTAGGCAGTTATTCCGCCACCGCCCGAAAACGCCAGAGCCGACAGATTCTCCGAACAATCAACCCTGCCGCAAAGCATTGATACGCTCTTCCAACGGCGGATGCGTGGAAAACAATTCCATCACGCCGCCGGATTTGTTGATACCCATGGCGGCCACCGACTGCGGCAAATGACTTTCCTGCATGCTGCCCAGCCGCGCCAGCGCATTGATCATCGGCTGCCGGTTGCCCATTAACTGCGCTGCGCCCGCATCGGCGCGAAACTCGCGATGGCGCGAGAACCAGGCCACGATCATCTGCGCCAACAGCCCAAACACGATCTGGCAAACAATGACGGTAATCATGTAACCGATACCGGGTCCCTCATTGTTGTTCCGCGAAATCGCGCGATCGACAAAGTAGCCGACAACGCGCGAAAGGAACACCACAAACGTATTCACCACGCCCTGCAGCAATGTCATGGTGACCATATCGCCGTTGGCGATGTGCGCCACCTCATGACCCAGCACCGCCTCGACTTCTTCGCGCGTCATGTTCTGCAGCAGACCCGAAGAAACTGCCACCAGCGCATCATTGCGAAACGCACCGGTAGCAAACGCATTCGGTTCGCCCTCATACCAGGCAACTTCGGGCATGCCAATGCCAGCGCGATCGGCGAGCTTGCGCACGGTATCGAGCAACCATTGTTCTGTCGAATTGGACGGCTGTTCAATCACCTGAGCGCCGGTTGACCATTTCGCCATCTGCTTACTCATCAGCAAAGAAATAACCGCGCCCGTAAAGCCTACGATCAGCGAAAACACCAGCAGCATGCCCACGTTCAGACCTTGCGCCGTGAGGAAGCGATCGGCGCCCGTCAACGACAGCACAATCGTCAACACAGCGATCACAGCAATGTTGCTCATCACGAACAGCAGAATTCTCTTCATTCAGGATTCTCCCAAGCAGTATTGTCGGCCACGGCACTTACCCGTCGCCCTCTGGTAAATCGGGGCGAGAATTGCCATTTCAAGTGGGTAAAAACTCAGAGTTGCCAATCATGCCAGACCGCCTTCAAATCTGCAGGCAGCGGGGGCAAGGTACCCAGATCAACGCGTGATTCCGCGGGTCCGTGGAAATCAGAACCGCGCGAAGCCAGCAAGCCCGTCCGGCGCGCCAGCGCAGCGAACTCGCCGAACTGATCGGTTGTGTGACTGCCTGTCACCACTTCGATGCCCTCGCCGCCGAGCGCGGTAAATTCCGACAGCAACGCATCGAATTGCATTTGATCAAAAGCATAGCGTCCCGGGTGCGCAATGACGGCACGCCCACCCGCCGCGCGTATCCAGCTCACGGCCTCCTGGAGCGTGGTCCAGCGGTGCGGCACAAAACCAGGCTTGCCCTCGACCAGGTAGTGACGGAACACCTCGGAGACCGTGGGCTGCACGCCCAGTTCCACCAGATAGCGGGCGAAATGGGTACGCCCAATCAGTGACGGATTTTGTGCATATTTCAGCGCACCTTCAAAAACATCCCTCAGCCCGGTCAGTTCAAGTTGGGTGGCGATCAGGTGAGCGCGGCGAATGCGTCCCTCGCGCACGTTCGCCAGCCCACCGCACAAGTCCGGCTGCTGCTC
>JAJTGC010000131.1 GCA_021298975.1 Oxalobacteraceae bacterium | reverse complement strand
CTGATCTGTACCGCTTTGACGGCCTTGGCACCATCACCAGACTCACCCTCAAGCATCATGGCGGTCACTGGCTTGGGAGCGAGGTCTACGCCGGCGGCGTAGTTCTCGACCTGGTTGCCATTGACCTTGGTGGCAAAGTCGTAATGCACCGTCGGGGAGGGTGAAGACACAGCATTGCCCACCACGGATCCGGTGTTGTACTTCACCGACAACATATACATCGTACCGACCTGATCCGGCGTGAAGTTAATCGTGACGTCGCCTGCGGTTGCCCCAGAACCAAAAATGATCTGATTGCTCTTCAAGCTCACCGTCGTTACCGTATCGGTAGCGTCGATCACGCCATTGCCGTTGAGATCATTCACCTTGTAGAGCTGAATGCCGTTATTGGCGACGCCAAACATGCTGGTCGTACCGCTGCGGCTTTGATCAATGGTCAGACTGAGAGCATCCGCCCTCGAATCATTATTGGCATCAACTCCCTTGATACTGCCGGACGAGCCAGTAAAGTAGAAAAAGACACCGGGATTCGTCTGGCTGATCTTTCCTGCTTTAACGCTGTACTGAATCACACCACCTTGGTAACTGTAATAATCCTGGAAGGTTTGGGCGGTGCCGCTCAGATACTGCTGGATGGTCGTGCTGGTGGGGGCGATGAGGGCAGTGGTCGAAGGCTTCCCAAAGTAGCTCGACGTATCCGTCGCCGTCACATCAGCTTCATTGAACTTGCCAGCAACCACGGCCGAGTTGCCGTACGCGCCAGCCACTGCCGTCCCCGTGCTGCTAAACACCCAAGTCTCGCTCGTCTGGATCAACCCGTCATTGTTAGCGTCACCCCCGAGATATTCACCATAAAAGTCATCGCTCGCATCACCCGCTGTGCCATTGTCATCCTTGACACCCTCGGACTTGTCGATCGCCACGTCCACGTTGCCCACGTTGGTCACCGTATACGTCCATACCACCGACGAACCCGCCTTCACGTTGACGCCATCGCCATCTACGATCGCACCATCCGCACCATCTCCTGTGGTTTTCACCAGATTCAGCTTCGCAATATTTTCCCGGTTCCCAAAATTAATATTTGTATATGTAGGAGTCGTTGCTGAAATCGTAAGGGGTGCTGGCGGGGCCGTCGTCTGTGTCCAGCCTTCGGGCACGACCTCACGAACGATATAAGGATCATTGACGGTGGTGCTCTTGTTTGCATCTGGTGTTACAGAGAACGCATACAGGCCGCCCGAGGCAGTTATCTGTGACACGTCATTTCCGTTTAATTGACCATCGTTGTTCAGGTCGAGATAGATGGTGACGCCATCAATGCCGAACTCACCCGCATCACGAATACCATCGCCGTCCAGGTCATTAAACTTGACTCCGCTGATGCTGCCCGCAATGATCGCGGCTGGCGAGAGCTGAATTGATGTGGCGCCAGACCCCCCAATATCCACCGTCGTCTGCAACGACCCCCCCGTCCAGGCACTGGCACCTTTATCGGTCGCGCTGGGTCCGGCCAAATGAAGACCGTAGTAAATTTCGGCAACGCCGTTGGAGGTCGTCGCGCCCGTGTAGGTGAACGTGATCGTCACCGTATGGTCCAGGTTTCCGGATCCTGAGGTGGTGATCCCACTGACATTCGTAATATTTGCATCTACAGTGTAGATGCCTGGGCTAACAATACCGAACTCGGTGAAGCCACCATTATTTGTAAAACTACTGTCTAAGGTGGGGGTAATAGCCGGGTTGGTTACGCCGAGCTGTCCGGGCGTGCGACTGGTATTGAAAGTGGTCAGATAATCGAAACCTAACGCGTCAGTATTCTGCTGGTAATAGTTATAGGTGACATTGAACGAATAGGACTGGCCGTTTTCCAGCGGTGCTTGACTGGAGGCCTTGTAGATGAACACATGCGGGATGACTTCTCCCTCGAAATAATCAGATTTATTTGCATTAAGAATATTGTTATTCCACTCCGCCGATGATCCGGTCGCTGCATCGCCATCAGCCCAATGCTGGTACACCTTGTTGGTTGATCCCGCGGCGTCGGTGAAACCTGCGCTCGCCGTTTGCTGATCAGCCGCCATCGCCGTCAACAGAAAATGCCAGTTCAGCGAATCATCCGGGTTCACGTACCACGAGGTGACAACGGCGCCATTGACAGCGCCATCGAGCCGGGATCAAAACCCGTTGCGGTGATCTCCGTCCATGCGCCGGGTGGGTAATCTTGTGCATCGGTGCTGACTGTCGTCTCAGTAACCATTCATCTCTCCTGTTGTTTGCGCAAAGTGGGCTAAAGCGCAGACGAGCCCTGAAATCACAGGGGTATCCGCATCGGATCGATAGTAGGCAAGTGAGGGGCGCCGCACATCCTTCATTTGATGTACGGCACTGCACTACATGGCGTGGTCTTCAAGCGTCAACGCAGACCGATGCAGCACCATCAGTGGAGAGAGTTGGCGCACCAGTTCAGCCTGTTTGCGCGCGCCGGTTTTTTTCAGGATGGCGGAGAGCTGTGTACGAACCGTGGCAACGCTGACTTTCAGGCGGCTCGCGGCATCGCCGGGTGCTTGACCGTCGAGAATCAGCATCGCGAGGCGTACCTCGGCGGGCGTCAGGCCATAGACCTGTTGCAGCAGCTGGTTGACGGCACCTTGCGATGGGGTTTGTTCGAGTTGTCCGTGCACTAATATCAACGCAGCGCGCTCGGCTCTGCCGGAATGACGCATCACGATCGGCAAGACGAGTATTTGTCGTACAGGCTCGCTGCTGGGCCTCAGAATGGAACCCATGGTGCGAGGAGAAAGGTCGCAGGCACTGCGAACCGCAGTGGAAAACTTTGTGCCGCAAACGCCTCGCAGACCGATGTGACGCTTGCCTGTTCCGGTTGCAAGAGTTTCCATCAGTGGCCGCGCATGGCCGTTGGCTGCCAGCAGACGCATGGAGGGATCGAGCAACAACAAGGGCAGCCGAATCGCATCCAGCAGCATGTACGAGCAGGCGAGCTTATGGTTGAGCTGCCGCAGTTGCGCGGTCAGCTCCATTGCCGATTGCAGCGCCTTGATGAGCTCACCTGACGGTGGCGGCAATGCGTTCGGCGCTTGACCGGAGGAGGATTTCAGCAACAGCAAACCGTCGGCGCCGTTTTTCATTGCCAGACGCAAGCCCACGGATGTATCAGACACCAAGTTGCTCTGACGATCCGATTCACTGCCTTGGGGTCGGTCATGCAGCACCCTGAAACCTTGCCACCTGCCAGTCTCCCGGGCTTCACGCACGCAAGCCCAGCTGCCGCGCCGATCCCATACCCTGATACCTGCCCGCTCCACGTTCAACAACTCTGCGAGCAAACGCAGGCCTTCAGCAAAACGCTGAGGACGAGACACACCTTCGAGGAAAAGACCGAGCAGGCGCGCCTGTGCGCCCGGGTCAGGCTGCATCACACATCTTGTTCACCAAATTATTTGGTGATGAGATTACCAACTACTGGGCAGCAATGGGGTGCAATCAGCGCGACAAAACCGCCATTAGTGCATCGCTGATACAGCCCCTTTTGTCAGCCACGCCACGTGCGCGCCGGCAGCGGGGGAAATCAGGCCGATTTGGAGAGCAATTCGAAATGTTCCACCTTGGGCGGCGATGCGAAAAATGGCCCGACGATGCCTCGCCATTGGGTAAACGCCTCGGAACCACGAAAATCGACGGTGTGATTTTCCAGGGTGTCCCAAAAAATCATCAGCACATAGCGCTCCGGGGACTCCATACCTTTGTTGATCTGGTAGCCGCGGAAGCCTTTGGCGGTGCTGATCACATCTTTTACGCCACGTTCGATGGCGGCGTTAAACTCGGCTTGTTTGCCGGGCACAATTTGTATGTCTGCGAGCTCGAGGATCATGAGGTTATTCTCTGCGGATAATGGAAAAATGGGTGGCAGAATTATCCCATCATTGCCATTCAGCCCCGCTGAATCGTTGACGTCGGCTCGGCGGCGGTGAAGGATTGGCGTGGCTCAAAACGATACGCCGTGAACCGCTCCGTGAACCGCTTTCTGGCCGCTTTGTAATTTAATCACCTTACACCTCAGGCATTGACCCATCATGCACTTTGCGCTTCTGGATCATGACCCGCAACAGCGCAGCAGCTTGGAGCACCAGCTCAAGGCCAGCGGTCATACGTGCAGCATTTTTGATCGTCAGGAGGCGCTGCAGTCCCATCTCATGACTGCGGCACCGGACCTTCTGCTGATTCACTGGCCAGAAAGCCCTGACAAGACGTCCGGCCCTTTGCTGCTGAACCACATGCATGCGTCATGGCCTGAGTTGCCGCTGCTGATCATCGCCAGCGGCCCACT
>JAJTGC010000069.1 GCA_021298975.1 Oxalobacteraceae bacterium | reverse complement strand
CATCACAGCACTTTGGCGTGCGCGACAACCATCTTGTTCAGGCGGCCTTCGCAATGGCGAGAAAATCATCTGCCTTGAGCGAGGCGCCACCAATCAGTCCACCGTCGATGTCGTCCATGGCCAACAAATCACGCGCGTTGTCGGGTTTCATGCTTCCGCCATAAAGCAAACGAACACCACGGCCAGCAACAGGGTCAACGCCCACCAGCAATGCCCTCATCTGCGCATGGACTTGCTGGGCCATCTCGGGCGTGGCCGTTTTGCCTGTGCCAATAGCCCACACGGGCTCATAGGCAATAACGATTTTTGCCAACTGCTGACCAAGCGCAGACACCACTGCCATCAGCTGGCGGGACACGACACTGTCGGTATGGCCGGCTTCCCGCTCTTCAAGCGTTTCGCCAACGCAGACGATGGGCGTCAGTCCGCACGCCAGCGCTTGCCTTGCCTTGTCAGCCACGATGGCATCGGTCTCGCCATGAAGACTGCGACGCTCGGAATGCCCAACAATCACAAACTGGCAATCAAAATCGCGCAACATCGCACCAGACACTTCGCCGGTATAGGCGCCTGACGCATGCAGTGACAGATCTTGCCCGCCCCAGGCCACAGGCGAGCCAGAAAGCGCCGCCTGGACCTGTGCAAGGTAGGGTGCGGGCACGCAAACAGCCAACTCTGCCGCAAGTCCATTGGCACCGGAGCGTATGCCCTCGAGCAGCACCGCGTTAGCGGCGATACCACCATTCATTTTCCAGTTACCGGCAATCAGTGCACGCCGCCTCGTTGTCTGATTCATGATCAACCCGTGATTTTATCCTGTGGCCTGAAAACCGGTCAAACCCGCTTCAGATAACCGTCAGCATGATTTTGCCCACGTGCGTGCTGGTTTCCATCAGTGCATGTGCGTCGGCAGCCTGTGCCAGCGGAAAAGTCTGGTAAATCACGGGTTTGATCACGCCAGTTTCGAGCAGAGGCCAGACTTTCTGCTGCAGATGCTGCGCAATTTCCTGCTTGAATGCGATCGGGCGTGGACGCAGGGTTGACCCGGTGATCGTCAGCCGGCGCCGCATGATCTCACCGAAATTCACCTCACCTTTGACGCCACCGAGCAAAGCAATGATGACCAACCGGCCATCTTCTGCCAGGCAACTGATTTCCCGGTTGACGTAATCACCCGCCACCATATCGATGATCACATTGACCCCAGCACCACCAGTGGCTGATTTGACGACGTCCGCAAAATCTTCGGTGCGGTAGTTGATGCCCCGCTCTGCGCCAAAACTCTCACAAGCACGGCATTTGTCATCGGTACCGGCCGTTGCGAACACGCGGTGACCCATGGCGCGCGCCATTTGTATGGCGGTCACACCGATGCCGGAGCTGCCACCTTGCACCAGCAAGGTTTCATCACCCGACAGCCTGGCTCGCATGAACAGATTGCTGTACACCGTGAAAAATGTTTCAGGCAGCGAGGCGGCTTCCAACAAAGACAATCCCTTGGGTACAGGCAGACACTGAGCGGCAGGCGCTGCGCAGTACTCGGCATAACCACCGCCCTGAACCAGCGCGCAGACCATGTCACCTTTTTTCAGTAGGCTGCCGGCGAAATCGCCATCAACAATCTCTCCCGCCACTTCAAGACCGGGAATATCGGAGGCACCCGGCGGCACCGGATAGTTGCCGGTACGCTGCAGTACATCAGGCCGGTTCACGCCCGCGGCATGCACCTTGATCATCACTTCACCCGGCTTGAGCACAGGCATGGGCCGCTCGCCGGGTTGCAATACCTCGGGGCCGCCGGGTTGGATGATTTCTATCGCACGCATGGGTGTCTCCTTGGGGTTATCCGACTCTCTGACGGTTCGCCTCAGAGAGAAAAAAGCCGTCCGCAGGGCGGACGGCTTTCATGGTCGCAATACAGCGACCAGTTCACTTATTGCTGCACAACCTCGCCACCATCTTCCGCCATCGCCGCCTTCATCGACAGCTTGAGACGGCCACGGTCATCGGTCTCAAGAACCTTCACGCGCACTTGCTGGCCTTCTTTGAGGTAGTCAGCAACTGCATTGACACGCTCGTTGGCGATTTGGCTGATGTGAAGCAAACCGTCCTTGCCGGGCATGACCTGAACGATCGCACCAAAGTCCAGCAGCTTGAGCACAACGCCATCATAGATTTTGCCAACTTCGACGGATGCCGTGAGTTCTTCGATACGCCGCTTGGCTTCCTGACCCGCTGCTGCATCCACGGATGCGATGGTTACCAGGCCTTCGTCAGTGATATCGATCTGGGTCCCGGTTTCTTCGGTCAGTGCACGAATGACCGCACCGCCCTTGCCGATCACGTCACGGATTTTCTCGGGGTTGATGCGGATTGTGATCAGACGCGGCGCAAAGTTCGACAGTTCAGTGCGGCCATGCGGCATGGCTTCCTGCATCTTGCCGAGAATATGCACGCGACCTTCTTTCGCCTGCGCGAGCGCGACTTGCATGATTTCTTTGGTGATGCCCTGAATCTTGATGTCCATCTGCAGCGCGGTAATGCCATTGGCAGTACCGGCCACTTTGAAGTCCATGTCACCCAGATGATCCTCATCACCCAGAATGTCGGACAGGACTGCGAACTTGTTACCGTCCTTGATCAGACCCATCGCAATACCCGCGACATGCGCCTTGAGGGGCATACCGGCATCCATCAACGCGAGACTGCCGCCACAAACCGACGCCATCGATGAGGAACCATTCGACTCGGTGATTTCAGATACCAGACGCACCGAATAGCTGAATTCATCAGCCGCAGGCAGGGCAGCGATCAGCGCGCGCTTGGCCAGACGACCATGGCCGATCTCGCGACGCTTGGGTGAGCCGACGCGGCCGGTTTCACCCGTAGCAAACGGCGGCATGTTGTAATGAAGCATGAAGCGATCGCTGTATTCGCCAGTCAAAGCATCGATTTTTTGCTCATCGCGCGCAGTACCAAGCGTGGCCACGACCAGCGCCTGAGTTTCACCGCGAGTGAAGAGCGCAGAACCGTGGGTGCGTGGCAGTACGCCGGTGCGAATCGAAATCGGACGCACCGTGCGGGTGTCACGACCATCGATACGTGGCTCGCCATCCAAAATCTGCGAGCGAACAATTTTCGATTCAAGATCAAACATCACATTGCCGACATCGGCAGAATCCGGTGCAGACGTGCCTGCAGCGGCGGCATCGGCAGCCAGAGCTGACGAGACCTCGCTGCTGATCTGACGCAATTTGTCGGTACGCGCCTGCTTTTCCTTGATCGCAAAGGCTTCGCGAAGTTTGCTTTCAGCGAGGTCGGTCACGCGCGCAATCAGCGGTTCATTCTTGGCCGCAGGACTCCATGGCACTTCCGGTTTGCCACCATCGCGCACCAGCTCATGGATAGCATCAATCACTGCTTTCATGTGACCGTGGCCAAACACCACCGCGCCAAGCATGATTTCTTCGGAAAGTTCTTTGGCTTCGGATTCCACCATCAACACGGCGGCTTCGGTACCCGCCACGACCAGATCCATCTGCGAGTTCGGCAACTGCGACACCGTCGGATTGAGTACGTACTGGCCATCGATATAACCAACGCGTGCAGCGCCAATCGGGCCGTTGAATGGAATACCTGCGACGCACAGCGCAGCAGAGGCACCGATCATTGCGGGGATGTCAGGATCGATATCAGGATTGACAGACAAAACGTGAATGATGACCTGAACTTCGTTGAGGTAACCCTCAGGGAAGAGCGGACGAATCGGACGATCGATCAGACGTGAAGTCAGCGTCTCTTTTTCGGATGGACGGCCTTCACGCTTGAAGAAGCCACCGGGAATGCGACCGGCTGCATAGGTTTTTTCTACGTAATCCACTGTCAGTGGGAAAAAATCCTGGCCGGGCTTGGCGTCCTTGCGCGCGACCACCGTGGCAAGCACCACGGTATCTTCGACTGAAACCAGCACAGCGCCGGAGGCCTGACGTGCAATTTCTCCAGTTTCCAGAGTGACGGTGTGTTGGCCGTACTGGAAGGTTTTCGTAACTTTATTGAACATTAAGTAATTCCTTTCTATTTTTGCCGACAGATTTTCAGGCGCTGTCGTTCACCTCACCACGGGCGACCTATACCGTCACCTTGCTTCTACAGACACAATCATTCAGGACACACATTGCTTTAAAAAACGAAATGCCCGCATCAGAGAACTGATACAGGCATTTGCTCTTGGGCGGCTGGCAAAAATTACTTGCGCAGACCCAGTTTTTCGATCAGCGCACGGTAACGGTCGACGTCTTTGCGCTTCAGGTAAGCCAGAAGACTTTTACGACGATTGACCATCATGATCAGGCCGCGGCGGGAATGATGATCCTTCGCGTGGGCCTTGAAGTGACCGTTGAGTTCGTTGATACGAGCTGTCAACAGAGCTACCTGAACTTCCGGCGAGCCCGTGTCATTCTGCGCACGTGCGTTGGCCGCAATGACGGCGGCTTTGCTTTCTTTCGTTACTGACATGGTTTTACCTTTCACATGCGGCCACCGGAGTCGAAACCCTTGGTGCCGTGACAACGTTAAAAATTTGGCTAGATTTAAGCCAAGGCAGGATTATAGCGGAAATGCCCTCCCCGGCACAGCTCAGGGAGGCTAATAGCCCGGAATCGGGCTATTTATTTCCAAAAAAATAATCTGCGAGGAGCCCAGGGCGCCGTTTACATCTGCGGATTGAGCTTCTCGGTTTTTGAATGCAGCTTGTTCAGTGCTGACAGGTAGGCTTTGGCCGAAGCCACCACAATATCCAGATCCGCGCCCACGCCATTGACGATACGACCGCTTTTGGACAAACGCATCGTCACCTCACCCTGAGACTGCGTGCCCGTAGTGATGGCATTTACCGAGAACAACAGCAACTCGGCACCGCTTTGGGTTTGCGTTTCAATCGCATTGACAATCGCATCCACCGGGCCATTACCATCACCTTCGCAGCTCACCTCACTGCCCGCGATTGAAAAAATAACTTTGGCATGAGGCTTCTCGCCCGTCTCCGAGCGCTGCGCGAGCGAGACAAACTGGTAATGCTCCTTGTCATGCGACTGTTGCTCATCAGACACCAAAGCCATGATGTCCTCGTCAAAAATCTCGGACTTGCGGTCCGCCAGCTCTTTGAAGCGTGAAAACGCGGCATTCACCTCCGCCTCCGAATCCAGCTTGATGCCCAATTCGTCCAGACGCTGCTTGAACGCGTTACGGCCGGAGAGCTTGCCCAGTACGATCTTGTTAGCGCTCCAGCCCACATCCTCGGCTCGCATGATTTCATAGGTATCGCGCGCTTTGAGAATGCCATCCTGATGAATGCCTGAGGCATGGGCAAAGGCGTTCGCCCCAACCACGGCCTTGTTGGGCTGCACGGCAAAACCGGTAATCTGCGAGACCAGCTTGGAGGTTGGCACGATCTGCGTCGTGTCGATACCTACCTCGAGACCAAAGTGGTCCTTGCGGGTGCGCACTGCCATGATAATTTCTTCCAGTGCCGTGTTGCCAGCGCGCTCGCCCAAGCCATTGATCGTGCACTCCACTTGACGCGCACCACCAATCATGACCCCCGCGAGCGAATTCGCGACCGCCATGCCAAGGTCGTTGTGGCAGTGCACGGACCACACCGCTTTGTCGGAATTCGGTATGCGCTCCCGCAGGGTTCTGAGCATCTGGCCGTAGAGCTCGGGCACGCCGTAACCAACGGTGTCAGCAAAGTTGATGGTAGTGGCACCCTCGGTGATCACTGCCTCCAGCACACGGCACAGGAAATCCATGTCGGACCGGCTCCCGTCCTCGGGGCTGAATTCCACATCATCGGTAAACTGCCGCGCGAACCGGACTGCCTGGCGCGCCTGCTCATAGACCTGATCGGGCGACATCCTCAGCTTTTTTTCCATGTGCAGCGGCGAGGTGGCAATAAACGTGTGAATACGCTTGCGCTGGGCGGGCGCCAGCGCCTCTGCCGCGCGGGAAATATCCCGGTCATTGGCGCGCGAGAGCGAGCAGACCACCGAATCTTTGACGATGCCGGCAATTGCCTTGATCGACTCGAAATCACCTTGCGAGGACGCCGCAAAACCCGCCTCAATGATGTCAACCTTCAGTCGCTCCAGCTGACGCGCAATCCGAATTTTTTCTTCCTTGGTCATCGAGGCGCCGGGCGACTGTTCGCCATCACGCAAGGTGGTGTCAAAAATGATCAATCTGTTCGAATCAGCCATGTCGGGCTCCTGAGTTTCATACTGTTGGCAACTATATTTTCGCCTGCCCGGGCCAACTTTGCCTGAGCGAGGGACAAACGAATTGTGGGGAAAGGAAAGTTTGCGCGGTCAGCGCAGTAGATACAGGAGCAAGCCGGAACGGCAGCTGCCCGATAAGATTTGAGTGAGAGCGACTAAGCTTTTCATGAGGGAAAGAATACGGGGGATTGCCAAAAAGCGCAACCAAGCTGTGTCTATCGAACCGATAGCATCTGCCCGCCTCCGCCAAAACTCTATGGGCCCTCACCCGGCTCGGTGCTGGTCTGCACGATGCTGACCGGCTTGCCCTTGAACCACTGCCAGAAGAACACGCCGTAGCCTGATGTGCCGTAGATGACAAAGAGCCCGAACAGCACCTTGGGCGGATCGCTGGACACGGCCACAAAAATCAAAACGATCAGGAAAATCGCAATAAAAGGTACGGACTTACGGAAGTTGATGTCCTTGAAGCTGTAAAACGGCACATTGGTCACCATGGTCAGGCCGGCGTAGACCGTAATCGTCCAGGACAACCAGTTGAAATCAGCGCCAGCGATACGCAGATCGTCCATCAGCCAGATGAAACCTGCGACCAGCGCCGCAGCCGCCGGGCTCGGCAGTCCCTGAAAGAAGCGCTTGTCCACCACAGCCATGTTGGTGTTGAAGCGCGCCAGTCGCAGCGCCGCACCAGCGCAGTACACAAACGCCGCCAGCCAGCCCAGCTTGCCCATGCCCCGCAGCGACCATTCATACACGATCAGCGCCGGGGCAGCGCCAAAGGACACCATGTCTGACAGGCTGTCATATTGCGCACCAAACTCGCTCTGGGTGTTCGTCAACCGTGCCACCCGACCATCAGTGGCATCCAGCACCATGGCTGCAAAAATGGCCACGGCGGCATTGGAGAACTGGCCGTTCATCGCCATGACGATTGCGTAGAAACCGCAAAATAACGCTGCGGTAGTGAATGCATTCGGCAATAAATAAATCGCACGGCCGGGCGTGGGCCGTACTACCTGCCCTCCCTCGGCCGTCGAACTGCGGCGCAGCGGCATCTTGTTCAGCCGGAATGAACGCGGCTGGGCAGACTTGGATTTATTTTTGCGGTTGCTGAATAAAGACATAACCGAATGGTAACCGACAGATCGCGGTGAGTACCTCAAAACTCCGCAAGGATGGTTTCGGTAGCAGCCACCTTGTCGCCCACCACCACCAGCGGACGGGCGCTCAGCGGCAAATAAACATCGACTCGGGAACCAAAGCGAATGAAGCCATAACGCTGTCCCCTGGCAAGGGTATCGCCCGCGCTCACATAGCAAAGAATGCGTCGGGCAATCAGGCCGGCGACCTGCACAAAGGTAATCGTCTGACCATTGGCTGCCGTCACCACCACCGCATTACGTTCATTCTCGGTCGAGGCCTTGTCCAGGTCGGCGTTGACGAATTTGCCGGGAAAGTATTCGACTTTCTCGATCTTTCCATCCACCGGCGAGCGATTGGAGTGGACATTGAAAACGTTCATGAAGACGCTGATTTTCAGGGCTTCCCGATTGGCGTAGGGATCATGTGCTTTCTCGACCACGACGATACGGCCATCGGCCGGGGACAGTACAGCGTTGACGGCCAACGGAATTGTCCGGGGCGGGTCGCGGAAAAACTGCAATACGAACAAGGCAATGACCCAGAAAGGCCAAGACCAACCGCCAAGCACAGAAGTCGCCACCAGCGCCGCCACCAGGGCAATGCCGAGAAAAGGCCAGCCTTCGCGGGCGATCAGGGGATGGGGGTAATTATTCAAAACAGCTCCACGGAAATCAAAGAATGGCAGGCTGGCTAATGGTTTCCCAAAAGAAATGCCCGCTAAAAAGCATCATTCTAGCGCCAGACAGAGGGAGAAGCTCAGCTGCTGATGCGCAGCGCTGGCGACATAGCCTCATTGACAACCCAGCGAGCATTGAACTTTAGTGCGATTAACGACACACATGATCGTTAAAAGAATTCAAACGCAAAAAATAAATCAGTACAGCGACAAAAATTAAGCGCAAGAAACAAACCCCCAGAAAGGATTGCCATGCAAGCATCTGCCGTCCCAAATGCACAACGCCGGTCAATCAGTGAGGATCTGGAAACTTGGGCTGCGGCAGAAAAAAACAATCACTCTGTTGCAGCAGATACTAGCGCTTGCATCCTGTACGTCAATACAGACTTTCAGAAAATTTCAGGTGACACGAAAGCAAAAAAAAAACAAGCCGTCATGATTCTAGCCAAAAAAATATACGATGGAGCAGTTGTTTTTGCGAAATCGCAAGATGAGTTCAAACGAATCATTGCCCAAAAACTTCCCAGTATGGAAAAATTTATTGCAACAGGAAAGCTGGGAAATTTAAAAGATGAATGGGAAAAACTCATTGAGACAAACGATCCAGATTTAAAGGATCAAAAAAATCTGGAGAAAAAAAGAAAGGAATTCATTGACAAAATATCTGAATTTTTACCCAAAGGGTTGGTATTGAGTGAAAAATCAGGCGCGGTAAGTTCAATGACTCACATTTTGAAAAGAGAACTGCTGCCCTTTCTTAAGGATGAAATCATAAGCTCGTGCGAACAGGACTCAACAAAAAAGATTATTGGAGGCCAAACAGTAGACGGCCGATTCGCCAACGATGCCAGTCGATCATCAATAAATTACGAACCAAAAGAAAATAATTTATTAACTTCAAAAGAAAAATCGACACAATCAACAAAGCTAAAATATAGGCCAGAAGAAGAGCATATTAAGCAAATGAATAGCATTTTTAACGGCGACGCAATAACGATTGAAACAGTGTCAAAAATAATCAATCAGACTTTGATTAGGCGAGTTTCAGAATCACTAAGAAAAGGAATTTATGAAAATCCGGATTCTCCAAACTCAACGATTTTCAAAAGCTCTCGGGAGGAAGGCTCCCTATCCAACGAATTCACTGTACGACTAAATGAAAATGATGACGTTATAGTTGACGCAATTCAAATACAAAAATATGAATCTATCGTGATCCCACCCGACCATGTGGAGCAATGGAAAATTAATCGCGACCCCCTGTGGGAAGGAGTGGCGAGCCAGACGAACTTTGGTCTCCGCACAGTTTGCTCGGTGCGGCTCAGGAAAGAGGATCTGCAAAATAGTTTGATAAACCCGTTTTTTGATGTTCTGCCAAGCATGTCGATTTGCGTCAAGATGGAATAACTGCACTGAATCTGCATTGTGCAGTACAAAACCAGTACCTAAATTCATCAAAATATATTTTTGGCGCCGATTGAGAAGAATCAGCAGTAAATAAATAAATGAAAAATATCTCTCCGCAATCGAGCATGCAGGCACTCGAGATATATCTTAAAGAAATAAAAAACGGGAATGAGGTGCGGTTTTCAGCTGAAGCCAATTGCATTTACAAGGCTAATTGGATCGATAAATTAATTTTAAAAATTGATAAAAAATTTTTTGATGGTAATCAGGCATTATTGTGGCGCGCTGAAGCAAAAATGGCAATTATCAATAAATTTGCAGACGAATGTGTTTTGGCAGAGCCTGAAATGTACTTTTTCAAAGAAGCAATCAAAAAAGGCAAGGGTTTTGACTTTGCTGTTGATTTGTCAAAAAAAGCCAATTCATTAAAAGAAAATCTTGAGTTACCTGAAAAATATATTTTCCATCTTGCCTACAACGCACAACTCCTTCACCAAAAGCACAATTTTCCAATCGACGAATGCGTCAATATCATCCAAATCTCAGATCAGCTTGTTACCAAGCACAGAATAAGTGAATCCGAGGCGCTTTCCTTTGCAGTTGATTTGAAAGAACCGCTAAGTTCAGTGAATTTGAGTTTTGATGATATTTCGTCGATAGCACAATCATTGTTTCATAAAGATAATATTTCTGAAAAAACGAAAATCAGTGCAGCACTTGCATATTACCAATTGAGAAATTCTGGTAACAATCATCAGCAATCAATGACCATCGCAAAAAAACGTATTGACAACCTTAAACACATTACACTCAAGCTGCCAAAGGGCTGCAAGGCAGAATGCATTCATCAAGGCGCACATATACGCGAGAAAATTGAAATGACTCCCGATGAACTAGAAATTTGTCACAAAAAGCTGAGTTCACTCAAGCCAGACAAGGCTCTTGAAGCGGAAAAAGGATTGCCTGAGAAATTCCGCTCAATGAGTCCGCAATTCGGAAAAGATGTGAGGCGCATGAATTATCAGTTCCTCGAAAATGGAAAAGCTGCTCCAGAGGTTCGATCACTCATTCCAAATGATGCAAAAATGAGCATAGGAACTACGGATCAAGAAAAAGAATCATGGGTAGAGAGTTTCATCAACTATACGGGCGGGGAAAATGCAGCACATGTACTTTCTGCTTTCACATCACAAACTATGTTTGGCGATATAAGAACAGCGACAGCATCTTCGAATAGTAAAGATCTATCCGTTCAATTTACAGGAGAACAGGGTACGGATAATTTCATTTTTGTTGTTGATCAAACGAGAATTAATAAAGTGCGTAAAACGATAGTAAAAGCAACACAATTAATCAATCCGATAAAGATGACAAGTGCAAATTTGATCAAAACTAAGGACCAATATTTTCAAGACGCTCCCGCAGAATTTGACCTGATATCTGTTATTGGAAATCATCAACGCGCAACACCCACTGCCTTTGGTGCCAAATATGAATGCGAGATCGAGTTCGATACAGAACAACTTCAGAAAAAAATTGTTGACTTCAAAATAAAGAGAGTTATCGCGGAATTTGATCTGGTACTTGACCAAGATAGCGTCGATAGCTACTTTAGAAATGCAACGATCTTGTAGAGATTGACTGATTCAGCAAGATTCTCGTACAGCACGTGAGACCGTTAAAAAAGCCACCCCTGCGGGTGGCTTTCAGGACCAGCGCGGGGTGCGCATTTTCGCGCGCGCCGTATGATGCCGCTTGAAGGTGGCAAAGACTTAGTTCTTCGATTGATCGACGAGTTTATTTTTAGCAATCCACGGCACGTGAGGCCGTAAAAAAAGCCACCCCTGCGGGTGGCTTTTAGGCCGAGCGCGGGGTGCGCTTGCAAGCGCATCCCGCATGATGCCGGTTGAACTTGGCTGAGGCTTAGTTCTTCGATTGATCGACGAGTTTGTTCTTGGCGATCCACGGCATCATAGCCCGCAGTTTCTCCCCCACAATTTCAATCGAATGCTCAGCATTCAAACGACGGCGCGACATCAGCGTCGGCGCGTTGGCCTTGTTCTCAAGAATGAAGCTCTTCGCGTATTCGCCGGTCTGAATATCTTTCAGGCACTGACGCATTGCGTTCTTGGTGTCTTCAGTCACGATACGGGGGCCGGTGACATATTCACCGTATTCCGCATTGTTCGAAATCGAGTAGTTCATGTTGGCGATGCCGCCTTCATAGATCAGATCGACGATCAGCTTCAGTTCATGCAAGCACTCGAAATACGCCATCTCAGGCGCGTAGCCCGCCTCGACCAGGGTCTCGTAACCCGCTTTGATCAGCTCAACGGTGCCGCCGCACAGTACGGCCTGCTCACCAAACAAGTCGGTCTCGGTCTCTTCACGGAAGTTGGTTTCGATGATGCCGGCACGACCACCACCATTGGCCATTGCATAGGACAGCGCGATATCACGTGCATGGCCTGATTTGTCCTGATACACAGCGATCAGGTGGGGCACACCGCCGCCTTGGGTATAGGTGGAACGCACGGTATGACCCGGTGCTTTCGGCGCGATCATGATGACGTCCAGATCAGCCCGCGGTACGACCTGGCCGTAGTGCACGTTAAAGCCGTGCGCAAACGCGAGAACCGCGCCTTGCTTGGCGTGGGGTGCAACATTCTCGCTGTAGACCTGGGCGATATTTTCATCCGGAAGCAAAATCATGATGACGTCAGCCGCTTTGACCGCATCGTTGACCTCGGCGACTTTCAGACCGGCTTTTTCAACCTTGGCCCAGGAAGAGCCGCCTTTACGCAGACCGACCGTGACTTTGCAGCCGGACTCGGACAGGTTTTGTGCGTGGGCATGACCCTGGGAGCCATAACCGATGATGGCAATGTTCTTGCCTTTGATGAGCGAGAGATCACAGTCTTTGTCGTAGAAAACTTTCATGATTATCCTGATAGGTAAATTAATGAATAAAAAAGTAGGTGATGAGGCGTGAATCAGACCTTCAGAATGCGCTCGCCACGGCCAATACCCGAGCCGCCGGTACGGACAGTCTCCAGAATCGAGGTACGGTCAATGGCATCGATGAATGCATCAAGCTTGGTTTTGTTACCCGTCAACTCAATGGTATAGGTCTTCTCGGTGACATCGATAATGCGGCCACGGAAAATATCGGTCGTGCGCTTCATTTCTTCGCGCTCCTTGCCTACCGCACGCACCTTGATAAGCATGAGCTCACGCTCGATGTGCGCGCCCTCGGTCAGGTCGACCACCTTCACGACTTCAATCAAACGGTTCAGATGTTTGGTGATCTGTTCGATCACGTCGTCCGATCCGCTGGTGACGATGGTCATACGCGACAAGGTAGCATCCTCAGTCGGCGCCACTGTCAGTGTTTCGATGTTGTAGCCACGCGCGGAAAACAGACCTACAACGCGCGAGAGTGCGCCCGCTTCGTTTTCGAGCAATGCAGAAATAATATGGCGCATTACAGATCCTCCGAGCCAAGCAGCATTTCGCTCAGACCTTTGCCCGCCTTGACCATAGGCCAGACGTTTTCGTCGCGATCCGTGATGAAATTCATGAAGACCAGACGATCTTTCATCGCAAAGGCATCCCGCATTGCACCGTCCACATCACCAGGCTTGTCGATGGTCACACCCACGTGACCGAAAGATTCGACCAGCTTGTCAAAGTCAGGCAGCGAATCCATGTACGACTCGGAATAACGCGACCCATAGTCAATCTGCTGCCACTGGCGCACCATGCCCAGATAGCGGTTGTTGAGCAAAACGATCTTGGGCGTCATGTGATATTGACGGCAGGTGGCCAGTTCCTGAATGCACATCTGTATCGATGCCTCACCGGTCACGCAAGCCACGGTTGCACCGGGATTGGCCATTTGCACACCCATCGCATACGGAAGACCAACGCCCATGGTGCCCAGACCACCTGAATTGATCCAGCGACGCGGCTTGTCGAAGCCGTAGTACTGCGCGGCCCACATTTGGTGCTGACCAACGTCGGACGTAATGAAAGCATCGCCCTTGGTGACTTCCCACAGTTTTTCGACAACCGACTGGGGCTTGATCACCTGATCCGAGGTGGGATATTTCAGGCATTCCTTGCCACGCCATTCGTTGATCTGCTTCCACCAGGCCTGCAAGGCCGCGGCATTGGGCTGAATCTCGGAAGCTTCGATTTGGGCCAGCACATCATTGAGCACATCGCGCACATTGCCAACGATGGGCACATCGACCTTTACCCGCTTGGAAATTGACGAAGGATCAATATCAATATGAATGATCTTGCGCGGCACGCTGCCAAAGTGCTTGGGGTTGCCGATCACGCGATCGTCGAAGCGCGCACCGATGGCAATCAGCACATCGCAATGCTGCATGGCCATGTTGGCTTCGTAGGTACCGTGCATACCCAGCATACCGACAAAACGCTCGCTTGATGAACGGTAACCACCCAGACCCATCAGCGTGTTCGTACACGGATAGCCCAATTTATCGACGAGCTTGTTCAGTTCGGGCGCCGCATCGGCCAGAATCACGCCGCCACCGGCATAGATCATGGGACGCTCTGCGGTAAGCAAAAGCTGAACTGCTTTGCGAATCTGGCCCGAATGACCTTTTTCGACGGGCTTGTAAGAGCGCATCTCGAGCTCTTTCGGATACTCGAATACGGCTTTGGCGGTCGTGATGTCCTTGGGAATATCGACCAGTACCGGGCCGGGACGGCCCGTGGTCGCAATGTAAAACGCCTTCTTCATCACCATCGCCAGATCTTTGACATCCTTGACGAGGAAGTTGTGCTTGACGCAGGGGCGGGTGATACCGACCGTGTCACATTCCTGAAAAGCGTCCTGACCAATCGCGTGGGTCGGCACCTGTCCGGAAATGATTACCATCGGAATGGAATCCATGTACGCAGTCACCAGCCCCGTCACTGCATTGGTGACACCGGGACCGGAAGTCACCAGCGCTACACCCACCTTGTTGGAGCTGCGCGAGTAGGCATCTGCTGCGTGAACGGCTGCCTGCTCGTGACGAACGAGGATGTGCTGGAATTTGTCTTGCTTGAAAATAGCGTCGTAGATGTAGAGAACGGCGCCGCCGGGGTAGCCGAACACATGTTCGACGCCTTCTTCGGCCAGACAGCGCACTAGAATATCTGCGCCCGTGATTTCGGAACTCATTGCTGCTTCCTTTCAAGGTCCATTGGAAATTGATCGGATGCTCTCTCCTGTCGAGACCGCTTGCGGTGGCACGCTGCTGGCATTCCTTTTTTGTGCGGTCACGCCGATCCGTCCTGCGCACTACAGCGCATTTCAAACCGACGCTAAGCGCAACTCGTTCAGCCTGAGTTCGTGCTTTTGCGATCGATCCCTCACGCTTGTGGCGTGGGTTAGAGCAAACTGCTTTCGGATGAAAGTGGCGCTGCAACCCGGTTGGCATTATGGGCAAACCGGGGCAGACCAAAAAATACCCCTCGCTGTGGCGAGGGGAACGATACGGTAATGCGTTGCAGCACGAAGGTCAAGTGAATTCTTGGAAAAAGCCTTTGAAATCAAGCGGTTTAGCCTCGATATCGCCAGTAAAAAATTAGCGAAAAGACACCGCGAAATGCGGTTGCAAACTGCCCATCCTGTGCCACGTACAATGACGATTTTCAGCTTTGTCCACCACGCTGCGCCCTTCTGACGGCAAGCGCCAGCCGGCCACATACACTCGTGAACGATCTCCTACCTGACCCACTACCCACTGCCTCTATCAAAAGCCGCTTGATGGCCATGGTGTACGAAACCATGTTGATGCTGGCGGTGCTGTTTGTTGCGACCTTGCCGTTTTCCGCGCTGCTGGAACAACGCCACGCACTTTACCGGCGAGATGATCTTCAATACTGGCTGTTTCTGGTCTTGGGGATTTATTTTTGCTGGTTCTGGCGGCATGGCGGCCAAACGCTGGCCATGAAGACATGGCGCATTCGGCTGATAACCCGCGCAGGAACCGCTTTGTCCCTGAGGCACGCTGCGCTGCGCTACGTATTGGCATGGCTGTGGTTCTTGCCTGGTCTGGCTGCTGCACGCTATCTGCACGCACAGGGCTGGATGCTGGTGCTGCTTCCTGCACTGAATATGGTGCTGTGGATGCTGGCTGTTTTTCTCGATCCCGACCGGCAGTTTCCGCATGACCGGATGGCGGGCACGCGCCTTGTTCAGCTGCCGCCCATGAAGTCTGCCGATAAATCTGCCGGCCATGCATGATTGAACTACCCGCATGATCGCCCGACTCACTCGTTTCATGATTCTGATCCAGCTGCTCACGCTGGCGGGGTTGAGTACGCTGTTTTTATCGTTTGGCTGGGCTGATACGCCCGCGATCGGGCTGCTGTATGCCATCGTGATGATGACGCTCCTGAGAGCGGGCATCATTTTCAATAATTTTTTTCTGTCAGGTGCGCTTCGGCAGCCGATGGGCAATGGCCAGCGTGCACCACTGGGTTCTCTTGCGCGCAGAATGCTGCAGGAATTCTGGTACAGCATGGTGTGCTGGTTTCGTCTTTTCCCGCTGGCTCGGCCGTTTCGCGCGCACTTTGCTCAGGATGCCCTGCCCCCGGTACTGCTATTGCATGGTTATGGGGCCAACAGCGGATTTTGGAAACCCATGAGCCAGCAACTCTCTGCGGCCGGGATCACTCACGCGGCAATCGATCTGGAACCCTTGCTCGGTAGCATTGATGACTACGCTGAACTGATCCAGACCGCCGCGCAAGAACTGTGCGTCAGCCATGGCGCCCAAACGATCGTTATCGTCGGCCACAGCATGGGCGGTCTCGCAGCACGCGCCTGGCTGCGCCGATATGGCGACGAACGGCTCGCTGGCCTGATCACGCTGGGCACGCCACATTTCGGCAGCACGCTGGCGGCTTATGCGATGGGGGAAAATGCGCGTCAGATGCTGCCTGCAGTGGGTAAAGAAGCGAGCGCTGGTGACTGGCTTACCTCACTGGCGAACTCGGAAAGTGCCGACCTGCGCGCCAGGATGCGGTCGATTTATTCTCGCCACGACAACATCGTCGCGCCCCAACAATCTGCGCTGTTACCGGGCGCCTCGAACATGCCGCTCGACCTCGTGGGTCACGTCGCGCTGGGTTTTGACCGAGATGTAATGCAACTACTGATGACGGCGATTACGACAGCCCGTCAAAGCAGGTACTGAGCAGGAAATTGATCACCTGATCGACCGTGTACTGCTCGTTCCCGCGCAAGTAATCCAGCGTTGGATCGCAGGAGCGCGCGTAAATCGTAAACAGGACAACTTCCGTGGGTAGATCCTTGCGAATCTTGCCATCGGCGCGGGCGCGCTCGATGAGCTCACACATCAATTCGTTGAGGTCCATCAAACGACTGATGTAGCGGGTGTTGTTGAGCAGCGCTTCGCGCAGACTGGTATTTTCGGACGGCAAGGTGGGCAAGCCGCCCTTCATGCGAATTTCCAGCGCCCACTGCAGTACCCCTTTGAGCTGGTCTATGGGCGCGCGATCCGTGGCCAAGCCGCGCACAAAAGCGAGGGTGTTTTCGAGCAGGCGGATCATGGCGGCGGCGGCCAGCGCTTCTTTGGACGGAAAGTGCTTGTAGAGGCTGGCTTTGGCAATGCCAACCTCAGCGGCCACTTCGTCCATCGTCATCAGGTCAAAACCTTTTTTCGCGAGCAAGTTGTTCGTCGCATCAACGATGGCGTTCTCGCGAACGATCAGTTGTTGCTGTTTGAACGAGAGCTTGGGTTCTTTACTCATCGGTTGCGTTTCAGGCTATGCAGTTTTTGACCTTCGGGATTATACGGCACACGAACCGCAGGCGGTGCCCTTGCTGTTCTATTAATGATCTTTTTTTTCGAGAAATTTGGCTGGCTTGGGCCTTCATTTTCATGTCCATATTAACAACAATATCTTTCTCAAGGGAATCATGGCCAACAAAATACTTTTGCCCAATAATCAACAGGTCTGAAACAGCGTCGCCGTCGGGCGACTCATCAACACCTTCGGTTATGATCGCTCACCACCCACGTCCGGCCTGAATCCGTGAAAAACAAACTTCGTACGATCTGCGTTTATTGCGGTGCGTCGAGCGGCCATGCGCCCGCCTATGCGTCAGCGGCGCGGTTGCTGGGCAGCGCCCTCGCCGCTCGGCAGATCAGGCTGGTCTATGGCGGTGGTCGTGTCGGGCTCATGGGTATCGTTGCAGACGCCGTCATGAACGCTGGTGGCCATGTGATCGGCGTGATACCCAGAGCGCTGATGGATACCGAAGTGGGTCATCAGCACATCAGCCAACTGCTGGTCGTCAAAGATATGCATGAACGAAAAGCGCTGATGGCCGAGCATGCCGATGCCTTTATTGCGCTGCCCGGTGGTCTGGGCACACTGGAAGAATTATTCGAAACACTGACCTGGGCACAGCTGGGCTTTCATGAAAAGCCGATTGGCCTGCTCAATGTCGATGGCTTTTATGACGGTCTGGTGGATTTTTTGGCGCACCAGGTGCGCGAAGGGTTCGTGCGCGAGGAGCATGCGCGCTTGCTCTTTAACGAGCCCGATGCATCAGCGCTGATCGGGCAGTTACAGTCTTTCGACATGCCTGAAGGCGTCAGTTGGCTCAGTCGCAAGGCCGCGCGAACGCTGGGGCCTTGAGAATTTGCTGAAGAACCCGCGCTCAGCCCTTGAGCGCTTGTCGGAAATCTTCGAGCAGATCGTCGGTGTCCTCAATGCCGACAGACACGCGAATCAGCGATTCCGAAATACCCATGTGGGCGCGACGCGTCGGCCCCATTTCATGATAAATCGTGTGGGCTACCGGAATGACCAGCGTCCGTGTATCACCCAGATTACTGGCAGGTATGGCCAGTCGAAGACGATTGAGATAATCGAAACAATCGATACCCTCTTTCAACTCAAAGCTCAGCAGACCACCGTAAGCACGAAACAGTTTGGTCGCCATCGCATGCTGTGGATGGGACGATAGCCCGGGGTAATACACGGCCGCTACCCGCTCGTCGCCCGACAACATCGTCGCCAGGGCCAGCGCACTGGCGGATTCGCGTTCGATACGCAGCGCCATGGTTTCTGCACCCACCGCCAGATGATGGGCAGCCTCGGGACCGAGCGCACCGCCAAAATCGCGCAATGCCTTGGCACGCAACTGAGCCAGGCCCCATTGCGCGGTTGCAAAGCGCTTGTAGGTCTCTGCAATATTCGGGTACATGGTCCAGTCAAAGAGTCCCGTGTCGGTCAAGCTGCCGCCGAGCGCATTGCCATGACCACCGATGGATTTGGTCAGCGCATTGATGACGATACTGGCACCGACTTTTTTGGGTCGGAACAGGTAGGGCGAAGTAATGGTGTTGTCGACCACGTAGAGAATACCGCGTGCCTGACACAGCGCGCCTATCTTCTCCAAATCGGCAATCTGCGTGCGCGGATTGGCGATGGTCTCGATAAACACCATCCGCGTGGCCGGCGTTATCGCCTGCTCAATCGCTTCTACCCTGGTCGCATCCACAAAGCTGACCGGCATGCCCTGCAGTTCAACGGTCTGCCACAAGCTGTTCGTATTACCAAACAAAAAAGACGAGGAAATGACATGATCACCCTGGCGGAGCAGAGCCTGCACCAGCGCACCCACGGCTGCCATGCCTGTGGAAAAACACAGGGTGGCAAGGCCGTCCTCCATGCGCGTGATTTTTTCTTCGAGCGCTGAGACAGTCGGATTACCCTGCCTCCCGTAGCGATAACCGGGGCGCTTACCTTGGAACACATCGGCCAGTTCGCGCGCATCGCGATAACCATAAGCGACGGCGGTATGAATCGGCTTGTGCAGCGACCCATGCTCAATGGGTTTCTGCCGGTCACTGTGCAGAATCGTGGTGGTAAAACCAAATGTCTTTTGATCGTTCATCAGCAACGGGCGGCAATCATTCAATCTGCGCGAGATTCAGATTCAACTGAGTCCGTACGATGTCTTCGATCACCGCTTTGGGATTTTCGCGCGCAAACTCGATACGATCGAGATAATCACGCGAGATATCACCGGTGATGTAGTCGCCATCAAAACAGGAAGCCTCAAATTTCTTGAGCATGGGATTGACATCGGTGATTGAGCGCTTCAGCGCCTCGATGTCCTGATAGACCAGCGCATCAGCGGTAATCTCGCGGCACACTTGTTCTTCGGTACGACCATGGGCGATCAACTCACTGCGCGTTGGCATGTCGATGCCATACACGTTCGGAAACTTTACCGGTGGTGCCGCTGACGCAAAAATCACGCGCTTGGCGCCAGAGTCACGCGCCATCTGAACGATTTCGCGACTTGTCGTGCCACGCACGATGGAGTCGTCAACCAGCAAGACACTTTTCCCCTTGAATTCTGCGCTGATCGCATTGAGTTTCTGGCGTACCGATTTGCGTCGTATCGCCTGCCCAGGCATCAGGAAGGTACGGCCGATATAGCGGTTCTTGATGAAGCCTTCGCGATAATCAAGGTTCAGGGTCATGGCCAATTCCATC
>JAJTGC010000068.1 GCA_021298975.1 Oxalobacteraceae bacterium | reverse complement strand
CGCTGGAGATCATCGCCCTTACCGGCAAGCCCATGTCGGCATTGCTCAACCGAACACTGCCTCCGCCGCTGCCGTTTGAATTGATTTCATTTGCACTCGAGCCCTCGGATCGCAGCGTCCTGCATGACCGTATTGCTTACCGATTTGACCAGATGTTGAAAAGCGGCCCCGGTCTGCTTGATGAAGTACGCGCGCTCAAGTCCCGAACCGATCTGCACCCCGGACTACCGTCGATGCGCTGTGTGGGCTACCGGCAGGCATGGGAGTACCTGGATGGCAAGATAAACAAGTCTGAACTCAGAGAAAAAGGCATCGCCGCGACCCGACAACTCGCCAAGCGGCAGCTGACCTGGCTGCGCGGGATGGAAGACAGGGTGGTGGTGGATTGTCTGACGGAACGGCCAGTTGAAACATTGATGGAGGTGCTGTCTGGTCGGAATGCTTGATAAAGACACTTTTTAAGTACTTTGCTGCACTGGGTACGACTTCCTGACGTCAACCAACGATGGCCTACTTGGACAACATCAAGCAAGGGTTACATTCCGCGACAAGCTCGAAACTTTGCAAAATTCTTCTTAATAGACAAATTTAGTTAAAGTATGTTTTAACTAAAACAGATTTTTAGTGAGACATTCGTCAAAATCTTGACGAACAACCAAACCATCCGCACCGGTTGACACTTAAGTGGGCAGCAGCCATAATTTCGGGCTTCGTGGTGATATAGCTCAGTTGGTTAGAGCACAGCACTCATAATGCTGGGGTCGGTGGTTCAAGTCCACCTATCACCACCAAAATTCATTATTTAAATCAAGCACATAGAGAAATCTACGTGCTTTTTTTACATCTAAAAGTAGTCTACTTCTTACTAGACTACTTTTCAGGCATTCAAGCAGCCTTTTTTCGTAAGTGCAGATGATGATGATTTTGAGGCCAACAGCTTTTCAAATGTCATCCCGGCGCAGGCCCACAGTCGTCCAGCCTGAAGCAGCGTGTACGCCAGCCAGAAATCGACGTCAGCTGCCGGGGTGGCATAGCGCACGGGCCATCGGGATCTGTTTCTGCGCCTCAAAGCCAGGCGGGTTGTTGATGGCGCACGTCGCTGTTGGCTAGATTGTTACGGGTCCTTGACAACAATCGCTCGAATTGCCCACGGTCGTTGGCGACCAGTGCAAAGAACAAGGCATAGGCCTTGGCTTCCGAGATAGTTTTTTCGTTGACCTGACGCTCGATCACCCGGCCGCCGATCTGTATCGCCTCACAGCGAAAACTTTCCCATCAGGGCCCATCGACGACTTGTGCCCTCGCGCCAACAGCCCAAGACGGCAGCGCCAAAAGAGGGAGAGTGTGGCATTGCCGCCTGAGTGGGTAAGCATATGACATGAGATCTGGTCAAATTCGGATCAACTGGCAATCAGGTTCTTTCAGAGATTGCTTTGAAAGACAACGGCTTACCAAGGCGAGGGGATCATGGGGCGCGGAGCGATGGCCGTCACGGGCAAGACAGGCGCCTGCTATAATTTTGAGCATTCACCGGTTGTATTTTCTGCAGGTATCATGCGCCTTCTGCGTGGTACCGCTCTGGCATAAAGCCTGTTTCTGTTTTCCATCCTGAATGCAAAAAAAATTATTCATTAAGACCTTTGGTTGTCAGATGAACGAGTATGACTCTGACAAGATGGCGGATGTGCTGAACGCCTCTGAGGGCCTGGTCCGAACCGACACGCCCGAGGATGCCGATATCATCTTGTTCAATACGTGCTCCGTGCGCGAAAAGGCGCAAGAAAAAGTCTTTTCGGATCTGGGTCGGGTACGTGAGCTCAAGAAAAAAAATCCGAATCTGGTAATTGGTGTTGGCGGCTGTGTGGCCTCGCAGGAGGGCGCGGCGATTATCAAGCGGGCACCCTATGTCGATGTCGTGTTCGGCCCCCAGACCCTGCATCGATTACCTGATCTGCTGCGCGAGCGTCGTGCAAGCGGCCGCTCCCAGATCGATATCAGTTTTCCGGAAATTGAAAAATTCGACCATCTGCCGCCGCCGCGTGTCGATGGCACCAGTGCATTTATCTCCATCATGGAGGGATGCAGCAAATATTGCAGCTATTGCGTTGTTCCCTACACGCGCGGCGAGGAGGTCTCGCGGCGCTTTGATGATGTACTCACTGAAATAGCGCAACTGGCCGATCAGGGTGTGCGTGAAATCACGCTGCTCGGACAAAATGTCAATGCTTACCGCGGTGTGATGGCTGATGGCGAGATCGCCGACTTTGCGCTGCTGATTGAGTACATCGCTGAATTCGATGGCATACAACGCATACGCTACGTCACCAGTCATCCCAAGGAATTCACGCAAAGGCTGATTGATGTCTATGCTCGCGTACCCAAGCTGGTCAATCATTTGTATTTGCCGGCACAACATGGCTCGGACAAAATTCTCGCAGCGATGAAGCGCGGCTACACTGTTTTGGAATACAAATCCATCATCCGGCGGTTGCGCGAAGTACGACCCGATATCATTGTGTCGTCCGATTTCATCGTGGGCTTCCCCGGTGAGACAGAGGCAGATTTTGAGGCGTTGATGAAGCTGGTAAACGATATCGGCTACGACAACAGTTATTCGTTTATTTTCAGTCCTCGGCCCGGCACACCTGCTGCCAATTTGCCGGACGATACGCCGCAGTCAGTCAAGCTCGAACGTCTGCAGCGCTTGCAAAAAATCATTGCCGATAACACGCGTCGTTACTCGGATGCGATGGTCGGCACTGTGCAGCGCGTGCTGGTAGAAGGCCCGTCCAAACGGGATTCGCAAGAGATGCAGGGACGCTCCGAAAACAATCGGGTTGTCAATTTTGACGGTGGGCCCAACGGTGGCCGTCTGACCGGACAATTCATCGACATCAACATCACGGCCAGCAATCCCTATTCGCTGCGCGGCACACCGGTCATTCGACAGTAAGCACATCCCATTGAAAAACTCTTCGGCAGACACACGGCATTTTTCGCCTGATCCCATTGACAACAACCGGCTGGCCAATCTGTGCGGCCCGGTCGATCAAAATCTGCGCCAGATCGCGGCAGCGCTGGATGTCACTATTTTCAGACGCGGCGAAAAATTTATCGCCGATGGCGTGAATGCCGAGCGCGCGGTCGAGATGCTGGAAAAATTTTACGCGCAAGCAGACCAGCCCGTGTCGGTCGAAGATATTCAACTGGCGCTGGTAGAGCAGCGTGCATCACAAGGTGTGAGTACAGAAAAATCTGCCATCCTGACGAAGAAAGATCCGGAAGAAGTCAGTCACAGTCCGGTACTGAAAACACGGCGCAGTGATCTGCGCGGCAGAACACCGCACCAGGGCCAGTATCTGAATGCCATACTCGAGCACGACGTCACGTTCGGCGTAGGACCCGCAGGCACCGGCAAAACCTATCTGGCTGTCGCCTGTGCCGTTGACGCGCTTGAGCGCGATGCAGTCAAACGCATTGTGCTGACGCGCCCGGCAGTTGAAGCCGGTGAACGACTGGGGTTTCTGCCGGGCGATCTGGCACAGAAAGTCGATCCCTATCTGCGGCCTCTGTATGACGCGCTCTATGATCTGCTCGGCTTCGACCGCACACAGAAGATGTTCGAAAAGCAGGCCATCGAAATTGCACCGCTGGCTTACATGCGCGGACGCACGCTCAATCATGCGTTCATCATCCTTGATGAAGCACAGAACACCACCCCAGAGCAAATGAAGATGTTCCTCACGCGCATAGGCTTTGGCAGCAAAGCTGTGGTGACCGGTGACGTGACGCAGATTGATTTGCAGCGTGGTCAGAAAAGCGGCCTGATAGATGCGCTCACGGTATTGTCATCGGTCCGAGGCATTGCCTTCACGCGTTTTACCAGCGCTGACGTGGTGCGTCATCCACTGGTGGGCCGTATCGTTGATGCCTATGATTCAGCCAGCGCGGCAACCGCCGCCGCAGAGGCCTTGCGCGATGCCGGTAAAAAATAAACTCACGCTGTCGGTGCAGTTTGCCGACGATCGCCTCGCGGCTGATTTACCGCGCCCACTGCTGCGCCGCTGGGTGCAGGCGGCGCTGCTTGGTCCAGCAGAACTGACGTTGCGCTTTGTCGATGAATCCGAAGGTCGCGCGCTCAATCGCGACTATCGGACGAAAGACTATGCGACCAATGTACTGACCTTCGCCTACAGCGAAACTGACGAAGCCACCGTGCAGGCCGATATCGTGTTGTGTGTGGATGTACTGATGCGCGAAGCGGCGGAACAACAAATACCAGTGACGCGGCACGCTGCCCATTTGGTGGTGCATGGTGTCCTGCATGCGCAGGGCTATGACCATGAAGCTGAAGATGACGCACTGGCCATGGAAAAGTTCGAGACCGAGATCCTGGCCGGCTTGGGTATGCCAGACCCCTACGCGAATGCCGCCGGTCACAAAACCGGGAAGATTCCAATTTAACAAACGAGGCATGCCCGCTGTTTTACGGTATGCTTGTCGCTTCGTCACTCGGCATCACGCCATATGCAAGACTATCCCCCCGGCAGTCCACGTGCCGACAACAAGCCGCATCGCTCGTTATTCGAGCGCCTGACCGCGCTGATCTCTCCCGAACCCGAGAATCGTACCGAACTCCTCGAACTGCTGCATGACGCGCAGGAGCGCAATCTGCTCGATGCCGATGCCATGTCCATGATCGAGGGCGTGTTCCAGATGTCGGATCTGTCGGTACGCGACATCATGATTCCGCGATCGCAAATGGATGTCGTCGATATCGCCCGCCCCATTGAAGAATGGATGCCGATGGTGCTGGAGACTGCGCATTCCCGTTTTCCGGCAGTCGATGGGGATCGCGACAAGGTCGTGGGCATTCTTCTGGCCAAAGACCTGCTGCGCTATTACGCCAGCGACAGTTTTGATTTGCGTGGCATGCTGCGCCCCGCCGTTTATATTCCCGAATCCAAACGTCTGAACGTGCTGCTGCGCGACTTCCGCGCCAATCGCAACCATATTGCGATGGTGGTGGATGAATACGGCGGTGTGGCCGGGCTGATCACGATTGAAGATGTGCTGGAGCAGATCGTCGGTGACATCGAAGACGAATACGATTTCGATGAAGAAGAAGACAATATCCTCGAAGTCAATTCAGGAGAAACCGGACAACGCTGGCGGGTGAAGGCACTGACCGAGCTTGAGCAGTTCAATGAAACGCTCGGCACTGTTTTTGAAATCGATCAACTGCGTTTCGAAGTGTTGCGGGCTGATGCACGTCAGCTGCATGTGGTGTTGGTCGAAAAAATACCAGAGCGCCTCCCCGGTGAATCGGCGTAAGTCACGCTGCGTGTATCCGACCGATGACGTCACCGGTCTGACCTGACGGCGTACGGTTGACCGATGTCGATTCTTTTTCCGCTGCCGTTTTTTTCTGTTTTGCTGCCCTTGCTCGCTGGTGGGCTGACGGTCTTCGCATTCGCGCCGTTTGGCTGGTGGCCGCTGCAGATTATTGCGCTGGCACTGCTGTTTTTACGCACGCTATCGCAGGATTCACCCCGCGCGGCATCGCAATCGGGGTGGTTGTTTGGCTTGGCATCGATCGCTGCAGGCACGCACTGGCTGTACGTGAGTCTGCATGTGTATGGCGGTCTGCCATCATTACTGGCAGTCGCTGCCGTCGTGCTGCTGGCCGCCAGCCTCGGGCTGCTGTATGGCATTGCGCTGTACGCCGCCGCTCGTCTTGCGCGCACATTTCAATCACCTTCCATCACCGCCCTGTTGATACTGCCGGCCTGCTGGATGCTGGCAGACTGGACGCGGGGCTGGATTTTTACTGGTTTCCCCTGGCTGGTAACGGGGTATGCACATACGCAGAGCCCGCTATCGGGTTTCGCTGCGCTGGTGGGTGTCTACGGACTGGGATGGCTGGCTGCGCTTATGGCCGGCGCACTCGCGCTGCTCGTTCATTTGCGGGGCCGACATCGTATTGCCCTTGTCGTGCTGGTGGCGCTGCCGGTGGTGGGGATGTCGCTGCATCAGGTCCGCTGGACCGCGCCCAAGGGTCAGCCTCTATCGGTTCGCCTCCTGCAAGGCAACGTGCCGCAGGACATGAAATTCAGCGCATCCCAACTGCAAGCGACGCTGTCGCTGTACCAGCAATTGATCACGGAGGCGCCAGCCGATCTAATCGTCACACCCGAGACAGCACTGCCTGTGCTGCCCGATTATCTGCCGCCGGATTACCTGGAGGGGCTCACTGCGTTCAGCCACACGAGCGGCAGTCAGCTATTGTTAGGTACGCCATGGACGACCGCACCCGGTATTTATTTGAACAGCGTACTCGGTATAGGTTCAAAGGATGCCCGTGCCTACCGCTATGACAAACATCATCTGGTGCCGTTTGGCGAGTTCATTCCACCGGGTGCGCGCTGGTTCGTCGATCTGATGACGATACCGCTGGGTGACTTTGGACGCGGCGATCTGATTCAACCCGCGTTTCGCGTGAAGGATCAATGGATTCTGCCCAATATCTGCTATGAAGATTTGTTCGGCGAAGAAATCGCTGCGCAGTTATACGCGGCGGTGGAGCGCAATACGCCAGTGCCCAGCCTGCTTTTGAACGTTTCCAATATTGCATGGTTCGGCGATACCATCGCACTGCCACAGCACTTGCAGATTTCGCAGATGCGTTCTCTGGAAACCGGACGGCCCATGCTGCGTGCGACCAATACCGGCATGACCGCCGTCATTGATGGGCGAGGCGAGATCAGCGCGCAATTACCCGCTTATACGCAAGGCAGCCTGTCTGTCAGGGTGCAAGGCACTCAGGGCACAACGCCTTATGTTCGGCTGGGTAATGTGCCGGCCGTCGGGCTGGCCTTGATGCTCCTTCTGGCTCTGCTCTGGAAAAGCCGTCGCCGCAGCAAAAAAGGCTAGAATTCTGCTTTTCCTGAGCAATGAATCCGTTGGCCGCCTGCGCGCTGCCGGTCGCTGCTGGCCAACTCACTCGTACCGATGAAAACCCCCCCAAGCTTTCAGCAAATTATCCTCACCCTGCAAGACTACTGGGATGCGCAAGGCTGCGCGTTGCTCCAACCTTACGACATGGAAGTCGGTGCTGGCACGTCACACACCGCGACCTTCCTGCGTGCGATCGGGCCTGAGCCCTGGCGTGCGGCTTATGTGCAGCCCTCGCGGCGTCCGAAAGATGGCCGCTATGGGGAAAATCCCAACCGCATGCAGCACTACTACCAGTATCAGGTGGTACTCAAGCCGGCGCCCGAAAATATTCTTGAACTGTATCTGGGCTCTCTGACTGCGCTGGGGCTTGATCTCACCGCCAACGATGTGCGATTTGTTGAGGACGACTGGGAAAATCCCACGCTGGGTGCCTGGGGTCTGGGCTGGGAGGTGTGGCTCAATGGCATGGAGGTCACGCAGTTCACTTACTTCCAGCAAGTGGGTGGCATCGATTGCAAGCCAGTGCTCGGTGAAATTACCTATGGCATTGAACGGCTGGCGATGTATCTGCAGGGTGTAGAAAATGTATTCGATCTGGTGTGGACCGAATGGGAAGAACATGGCGTGACACGCCGGCTGACTTATGGCGATGTCTTTCACCAAAATGAAGTGGAGCAATCAGCCTACAACTTCGAACATGCAAATACCGAATTCCTGTTTTCACTCTTTGGCAATTACGAATCCGAAGCACAGCGCCTGATGGCCGTGCCTCTGGCCTTGCCGGCCTACGAGATGGTGCTCAAAGCGGCGCACACCTTCAATCTGCTGGATGCGCGTGGTGCGATTTCGGTCACCGAGCGGGCCGCCTATATCGGACGCATACGCAATTTGGCACGGGCAGTTGCGCAGGCCTATTATGCGTCCCGCGAACAATTAGGGTTCCCGATGCTGGGTGACGCCACCCGCGCGGCCTAAAAACGACGATCAAAGTATTACTACAAGCGAAGAACATGAAGCAAACATTGCTGGTTGAATTGCTGACCGAAGAATTGCCACCCAAAGTCCTGTCCAAACTGGGTGATGCCTTTGCGGCGGCGATACTGCATGGCTTGACGCAGCGTTCGCTGGTCGATGCCGATGCAAAAATGGTCGCCTATGCATCGCCGCGCCGACTGGCAGTGAACATCGAGGGCGTGCATGCGGTCGCGATGGACAAACAAATTCGTGAAAAAGTGCTGCCTCTGTCGGTCGCGCTGGACAAAGAAGGCCGGCCGACTGCCCCCTTAACCAAAAAACTGGCGGCACTGGCGCTGACGGCAGGACGCGAGTCAATCGCTTGGTCTGAACTCGAACGCGCCAGCGATGGCAAGGCCGAGAGTTTTTATTTCAGCTACACCGCCAAGGGCGAGTCGCTGGCCACTGGTTTGCAAACGACGCTCGAAGAAAGCATCGCGAAGCTGCCGATACCCAAGCTGATGACGTACCAGCGCCCCGATGGCGAGACGGTGCAGTTTGTCCGGCCGGTGCATGGGCTGATGGCCTTGCTGGATGAAACACTGATAACGGTATCGCTGATGGGATTGTCATCGTCCCGCACGACGCTGGGCCATCGTTTTCTTTCGAAAAAATCGGTGATCGGCATTGCATCGGCTTCACACTATGCTGACTTGCTGAAAGAAGAAGGCCGTGTCCTCGCCAGCTTCGCCGAGCGCAAGGAAAAAATTCGTCAGGACCTGACAGCAAAAGCCGGCAGCGATCTGATCCTGATGCCCGAGTCACTGCTCGACGAGGTCACCGCGCTCGTTGAATGGCCGGTGGTCTATGAATGTCATTTCGATGCCGAGTTTTTATCCGTGCCGCAGGAATGTCTGATCCTCACCATGCAAACAAACCAGAAGTATTTTGCGCTGACGGATGCAGAGGGCAAGTTACGCTCGCGTTTTCTGATTGTGTCGAATATCGAAACTACTGATCCTCAGCACATCATCGGTGGTAATGAGCGCGTGGTTCGTCCGCGTCTGTCGGACGCCAAATTCTTTTTCGAGCAGGACAAAAAGAAACCGCTGATTGATCGGCTGCCGGGTCTGGGCAATGTGGTGTATCACAACAAGCTCGGCTCACAAGCGCAGCGCAATGAGCGCGTCGTGGCGCTTGCTGTCGCCATTGCCGCCGGGCTTGGCGCGGATACCGAGCAAGCAAAACGCGCTGCGCAATTATCCAAAGCCGATTTGCTGACCGATATGGTCGGTGAATTTCCTGAACTACAGGGCATCATGGGTACGTATTACGCACATCATGATGGCGAAGCTGATGAGGTGGCGGCTGCCATTGGCGAACATTACCAGCCCCGGTTTGCTGGTGACGCATTGCCATCGACACGCAGCGGTACCGTCGTGGCCATGGCGGACAAGCTCGAGACACTGGTTGGCATCTGGGGGATAGGTTTGGCACCTTCAGGTGACAAGGATCCCTTTGCGCTTCGTCGTCATGCCCTGGGCATCATCCGCATGCTGATGGAGCAGCGGCTGCCACTGTCCATCTCGCATCTGCTAAGCCAGGCGGCGCAGCAGTTCGCGGGGAATGCCCATTTCAGTGATCCTGTCGCTGATGCGAAAAACTTTGTGTATGACAGACTGCGTGGGCAACTGCGCGAACGGGGTTATGCGCAAGATGCGATTGAGGCGGTTGTTGCACCCATGCCAGATCGGCTCGATGACATCATCGAGCGACTTGATGCGGTCAAAGCCTTCGCTGCCCTGCCCGAAGCGCAATCACTGGCAGCAGCGAACAAGCGTATTACGAATATTCTGAAAAAGAACGAAGGCGTGCAAGGCGAAGTGCAGCCCGGATTGCTCGTCGAAGCCGCTGAACAGCGACTGTATGGTGCAATGACCGAAACACGCACCACGGTAGACAAGGCCTTCGCCAGCGGTGACTTCACCACGACGCTCAAGGCATTGGCCAATCTGCGTGACGATGTGGATGCATTTTTCAACGACGTGATGGTGATGGCCGAGGATGCGGCGCTGCGCGCAAACCGTCTGGCCTTGCTGCAGTCACTGCATGCGATGATGAATCGGGTCGCCGATATTTCCCGGCTCGCTGCGTGAACCCGACCCACCCACTGTGACTATGGCAACTTCCAAACTGATCATCCTGGACCGCGACGGCGTGATCAATGAGGATTCCGATAACTACATCAAGTCGGCTGCGGAGTGGCGGCCCATTCCCGGATCGCTTGAGGCGATTGCACGCTTGAATCAGAACGGCTATCGGGTAGCTGTCGCCACCAATCAGGCGGGCCTGGCTCGCGGCCTGTTTGACATGCACGCGCTCAATGCCATTCACCAAAAACTGCATTTGGCAGCGCAAACCGTCGGCGCACACGTGAATGCCATTTTCTTCTGCCCTCATGCGCCTGAAGATTTTTGCGACTGCCGCAAACCACGTCCCGGTATGCTCAGGGCAGTGGGTCAGCGCTTCGGCAGCGAACTTGCGGGAATACCGTTTGTAGGCGACTCATTGCGCGATCTGCAGGCCGCATTCGAGGTGGGGTGTACGCCTTATCTGGTGCGCACCGGCAAAGGCAAACTCACTATCGACAAAGGCGGGCTGCCGCCGGGTACGATCGTGCTGGACAGTCTGGCCGCTGTGGTCGACAAACTGCTACAGACCGATCAGTTGATTGATGAGACGGTCGAACTGGCGCGTTCTGCGCTGGCGAAAGAAAAAAACAAATAACATCATTCAGACGGCGCGTATGCGTCGTCTGCGGAGCCCGCATGTCCCAACCCATCCTGTTCCTTCGCTCCAGCCTGTTCATGCTGCTGATCGTCATTGCGACGGTCGTCTGGGCGATTGCGTGCTTTGGATTTTTTCTGCTGCCTTATCGGCAGCGCTACTATCTCATCACACGCTGGAATGTCTTCGTCACGCTGGCAGCACGTGCCGTGTGTGGCATACGCTGGGAAATCAAAGGCATGGAAAATCTGCCGGACGCACCCGTGATTCTGCTCTCCAAACATCAGTCGGCCTGGGAAACTATTTTTTACTGCTGGCTGATGCCCCGACCACTGATTTTCGTGTTCAAAAAAGAATTGCTGTACATACCCTTCTTTGGCTGGGGACTCGGGATGATGCGCATGATTGCGATTGATCGCAGCAAAGGACGCGATGCGATGTCGCAAGTCATACAAACAGGTCGACGCCGGCTGGATGATGGGCAGTGGGTGATCATGTTCCCTGAAGGTACGCGTACGCCGGTGGGACAGCAAGGCAAATACAAAGCGGGGGGCGCAATTCTCGCGATAGGTACCCAAACGCCGGTGGTGCCGATCGCCATGAATTCAGGTGACTGCTGGCCACGCAATGCGTTCATCAAAAAGCCGGGGCTGATTACAGTCTCCATCGGTAAGCCGATATCACCCGAAGGGCTTTCGTCTGCAGAACTCATGACACAAGTCGAAAATTGGATAGAATCCGAAATGCGCGTGATTACGCCTGCAGCCTATGCAGCCCAGACGCCTGCAAGCGCTGCGAGAAATCAGGCATCAGCGTCTTAACGCCAATCCGCACTTCATCGTCACTTGCCATGTCACTCAAGCAGTACCTTCGCCAAAAATTTGCCGATCCGAACCAGCTCTCACTGCTGGATCTGCTGCCGGGTACCCAAGTGGATCCTGAGCCACTGCGCTCGACCGTTCCTGAGCCACCCATCCCGGCCGGTCACAGGCGGCTGAGGTTCGATGACCATACGCTGGATTACCGACTGGTGCGCTCAAAGCGACGCACCATTGGCTTTCTGATTGATGACGATGGCCTGCGCGTAACAGCACCGCGCTGGGTAACGGTGGCCGACATCGAAACGACCATCACGGAAAAGCGTTCGTGGATTTTCAAAAAAATCAATGAACAGCGTGAACGTTCCGTCAGACGTCTGCAACCACCCATGGCATGGCGGGACGGTGCGCGCCTGCCTTATCTAGGCGCAGACATTGTGGTTCGAATCGCCGATTCAGCCAGCATTGGCATACGCTTTGACGACCACGCTCGAGAGCTGCATGTGAGTCTGCCAGCGTCAGCGACAGAACAGCAACTCAAAGACCGTGTTCAGGGCTGGCTGCAAACCGAAGCGAGGCGCATATTTGCAGAACGACTGGATATCTACGCATCCAAACTCGGCGTGACATTCAAGGGCTTTGCGCTGTCCTCAGCAAGCACACAATGGGGGTCGTGTACTGCCGATGGACGCATACGACTGAATTGGCGGCTGATGCATTTCGCACTGCCCAATATTGATTATGTGGTAGCTCATGAACTATCCCACCTGCGCGAAATGAATCACGGCCCGCAGTTCTGGGCTACGGTGCAGTCACTACTGCCGGAATTTGAAACAGCGCGCAAGACGCTGCGGGATCACGAGCGGGCGAACTTGCCGACGTTCTGAGCGATCGACCAGTGATCGGCAATCGTCTGAGCAGCTTCGCATTTTTTATTGCCGGAGCCAGTGGGTGCCCGACGAACGCCACTGAATCCCGGCGTGCGCCGGTAGCGAGTGGGGAATTCGGATCGCATGCGATCCGCCCACGCGGCCGTCATCACATGCAGGTGATGACGACAGGAATTTTACGATCACATCAACAACGATTTTCATACCTGCACAGAGCAAGGCAGGGGATGAAGAACACATGCATTACACCTGCTGACATGGATTAATGCGCATCAATGCAGATGCGTCAACGCTACATACTGTTCCAGCGATATCGTCTCGGGACGCGCCTGCGGGTCGATACCGGCAGCGATGAGCTGCTGTTCGGTAAATAGACTGCTCAGACTATTGCGTATCACCTTGCGTCGCTGTGAAAAAGCCTGCATGACTACTTGTTCGAGCCGCGCTTGCTCACAGGCCAGAGGGGATGCAATCGGCCGCATGCGGACAATGGCTGAATCGACTTTGGGGGGTGGATCGAAGGCCGAAGGCGGCACGATGAACAGCATCTCCATCTGATAACGCCATTGCAGCATGACCGACAAGCGTCCGTAATCCTTGCCGCCAGGCGGTGCCACCATGCGCTGAACAACTTCTTTTTGCAGCATGAAATGCTGGTCCTCGACCTGCTGCGCATACTGCGCCAGATGAAACAGCAAAGGACTGGAAATGTTGTAGGGTAGATTACCGACGATGCGCAACTTGCCCGACGCAGGCCGGAGCGCCCCAAAATCAAATTGCAAGGCATCGCCGGCATGAATAACGAGCTTGTCGGGATTGAATTTTTTTTGCAGCATCGCGACGAGATCGCGATCCAGTTCGACCACGTGCAAGCGAGACAAACCGGTCAGCAACAAGGCTGTCATCGCGCCCTGTCCAGGGCCAATTTCCACCATCGTGTCACCGGCAGTGGGAGCGATTACACGAATGATTTCGGAGAGAATGTTTTGATCGGTCAGAAAATTCTGCCCGAAGCGCTTGCGAGGTATGTGCTTCATTACCGGGCCGTTGCCATCTGCGCTGCAACCGCAATGGCTTCGACCATGCTGGTCACATCGGCATGACCGTAACCGGCAGCTGCTTTATCCAGTGCTGTGCCATGATCCACGGAAGTACGAATGACCGGCAAGCCGAGCGTAATATTGACGCCCTGCCCAAAGGTCGCAAACTTCAGCACCGGCAACCCCTGATCGTGATACATCGCCAGCACGCAATCTGCCTGATCGAGATAACGCGGCTGAAACAGGGTATCGGCTGGATAAGGACCGGACACTTGCCAGCCGCGCGCGCGCGACGCTTCAATCGCGGGCCGTATGACGTCGATTTCTTCGCGACCCAGATAGCCTTCTTCACCGGCATGCGGATTGAGTCCGGTGACCAGAATGCGCGGATTGGCGATACCGAAGCGGGTGAGCAGATCGTGGTGAATGATCGCCAGTGTTGAACTCAAGCTGTCACGTGTGATCGCACGGGGTACATCGGCTAATGCCAGATGCGTCGTGGCCAGAGCGACTCTGAGCATCTGTTCGCCATTGCGACCCGCCAGCATCATCACAACCTGTGGCGTGTGGGTTTTCTCAGCAAGATATTCCGTATGACCGGTGAAGGCGATACCCGCATCATTGATCGCGCTTTTCTGTACGGGTGCGGTGACGATCGCATCCACCTCACCCGCCATGGCTGCCGCCAGTGCCGCATCCAGCATGTCCAGTACAGCTTTGCCATTGCGGGCATCCAGCTGTCCGGGCACCGGTGTGAATGCGAGCGGGCAGTCGAGAATGGCGAGCTGACCAGGTTGACCTTGCCAGCGGGCGGCCGAGCTCACGCGCTGCACGGGACACCGGGGCACCAAAGCATTCGCCAGCGACTGCAACTGTGCGGCATCGCCTATCAGCAAGCAAGCCGCTGCGGTGGATTGCGCAGCTGCCCTGACCGCGATCTCCGGTCCTACACCAGCCGGCTCACCACAGCTGATCGCTATCCGGGGACGTGACATGACTGTCGACAATTAAGGACGATTGATGTCGTCCAGGCGATACTCGACGTAGGCTCGATCGCGCAGCTGTCGCAACCAGTCTTCATAGGATTCTTCCAGCTTTTGCTCGCGCAATGCCTGTCGCGCCATCAAACGCTGTCGCTCGCGCGAAATTTCTTCGGATTTGCGCTCGATGACTTCAATCAGATGATAACCAAACGGCGACTCGATCGGTCCACTGACCTCACCGGGTTGCAGCGCATTCATCGCACGCTCGAACTCGGGCACGGTATCGCCCGGATAGATCCAGCCAAGATCACCACCCTTGCTGGCAGAGCCATCATTGGAATACAGTCGTGCCAATTCCTCGAACTTGGCTGCCTTGTTGTCCAGACGCTCCTTGAGCTCAACGAGTTTGCGTCGCGCTTCAACGGCCGAGACGATCTGATTTACCTTGATCAGGATATGGCGCGCAAGGGTTTGCTGAACCACGGCACCCGGCCCCGTCTTGGCCATGCCGGCGCTGCGCCTTCCAATGACTTTAAGAATATGAAAGCCATTCGCACTGCGTACCAGCGGCGCAACTTCGCCCTCTTTGATTTTTTCAGTCGCATCCAGAAAAAGCTGAGGTAACCGCGAGGCGCTGCGCCAGCCAAGTTCGCCACCCGTCAGTGCATCACCGGCATCCGAAAAACTGGCTGCAACCTTCGCAAATTCCACGCCCGAGTTCAGTTGCGCAAGTGCCTGATCAGCACGCTTGCGGCGCTCGGCGATCTGCTCGGGTGTAGCGTTCTCAGGTATACGCACCAAAATCTGCGCCATGTTGATTTCACTCTGCGCTTCGTCGGCATTACCCGCTGCTGCTGCGAGGAAGTTATCAATCTCGGCATCGGTGATTTGAATTTTGTTGTCTACCTCACGCTCACGCAAACGCTGCAAGGTGATTTCTTCACGGACCTCTTCACGAAAACGAGCGAAAGACAGGCCGTCGCCCTCCAGCTGATCCCGAAATGCCTGCACGGTCAGCTTGTTTTGCTCGGCAATACGGGCAATCGCACGATCCAGTAGCAGATCATCGATACGAATGCCTGTTTCGCGCGCCAGCTGCATCTGTGCACGATTCACGATCATCCGTTCGAGCAACTGCTTTTGCAGTACCTCGCGCGCGGGCAGCTGTATGTTCTGGCGTTTGAGCAAAAGACTCAACAAGGCGCGGGTGCCGAGGCGTATGCCCGTCAGCGAGCGATCAATCTGAATAAGCGTCATCGTGATTTGAATGAATAGAAAGAGGTGAATTGGTGAGTGCCATTACTGCGGTTGCTGCAAGGGTTGATAACCTGGCACACTGCCACGCAGTGCCTTCAGCGGACTCGAGCCCAGCGTCGCCAGACCACTGAATTCCAGTTGCATGAAAAGATGGGTTGTCGCCAGTCCTGCAGCCGTCGGTATGCGCTGCCCGACGACACGGAAGATCCAGCAATCGGCAAGATACTCGACACCGAGCAGTGACTGACCCATTCTCTGGCTATCTAGCAGGTAATTGATACGCCCAACACCGTACCAACGCCGGCTAAGGGGCCACTGTCCCGACAGGTCGATCAGTTCGTAGTTGGTATAAGGATAGCCCGGTATATTGCGCGAGTCGCGACGATACTGCGCATTCACGACCTTCATCGGCCCGGCCTGCCAGAAGACACCAGCATTCATGCGATTGACATCTTGATTGGTCTGATCATACTGCAGGTTGGCATCCAAGCGCAGTTGATCGGTGACACGGCCTGACATCAGCAGTAGGATATCTTCTGCTGCCGCCTTATCTGTAATACCCAAGCTCACCGTGGGGTCCTTGAGATTGATACGCTGCGCTACCGCCAGACGCAGGCGC
>JAJTGC010000130.1 GCA_021298975.1 Oxalobacteraceae bacterium | reverse complement strand
TGGCTGGCCCACACCGATTTGCATAGATGAACAGGAAATCCAGCGTGAGGGTCCGAGCTACATGATCGATACCCTGCTTGACTTGCGTATCAAGTCGGGGCGCGATGTGTCGCTCGCGCTGATCCTGGGTGCAGACCAGCTGATGAACTTGCACACCTGGCATGAGTGGCCGGCCTTGTTCGATGAAGCGCATCTGTGCATTGCTGCGCGGCCGGGTTTCACAATGGAGGAGGCCGCCCTGGACAAAGCGGTTGCGGCACAGATCAACCGCCGGCTGGCCAGCGCGGATCAATTACGCGAGACGCCCTCGGGTCTGGTCTGCATCGCAACGCAGCTGGCGCTGGCTGTGTCGTCGACTACGATACGCAAGGCGATTGCGCAAAATGACAATACCGAAGGTCTGCTTCCGGGGCCAGTGCTAGACTATATTCAACAACATCACCTTTATCAGACTCATTAATGGATATCAAAAAATTGCAGGGCATCGTCGTCGAGGCACTTGAGGACGTGAAGGCGCAGGACATTCGCGTGTTCGAAACCAGTCATCTGACCAGCATGTTTGACCGCATCGCGATCGCCTCCGGCACCTCGAACCGGCAAACAAAAGCACTGGCTTCTTCCGTACGCGACTCGGTCAAGGCCGCGGGCGGGCACATCCTCAGTATGGAAGGCGAAGGTACAGGTGAATGGGTCCTGGTCGATCTGGGCGACATGGTGGTGCACATCATGCAACCCGCGATTCGTGCTTACTATCGTCTCGAAGAATTGTGGGGCGAGAAGGAAATCAAGCTCGGCGCTGCGACTCGCTCGGCAACCGGTGCGCTCGGCGCTGCGACTCGCTCGGCAACCGGTGCGAAAACAACGCTGGTCAAAGCCTCGTCACATATCACCAAGACGGTCGTGAAAAAAACGGCCGGCACGAAAGCCAGCGATACAAAAGCGAGCGATATCAAAACCACTCGTACGAAAGCCCCGGCCAAAAAAGCGGTGGCAGAAAAAATAGCGGTGAAAAAAACTGCCTCAAGCAAGTCCCCTGCTAAAAAAGCCGTTGCGAAAAAGGCCGTCACCAAAAAAATAGTGGCGAAAAAAGCGATCATTAAAAAAGTCGTCGCAAAAAAAACCACACCGAAAAAATCCGCGACCAAAAAAGCACCTGTCAGAAAAACGGGGTCGACTGCAGGCAAAGCTTCCGCCAGCAGATCCAGCACCACCCGGCGCACGACGACCAAGTCCGGCAGTTAAATCCAGCCTATGCAACTCATTGTTGCAGCCGTCGGCCACAAAATGCCTGCATGGATCGAGGCAGGCTTTCAGGAATATGCGAAGCGCATGCCGCAGGAATGCCGGCTGGTGCTGAAAGAAATCAAGCCCGTCGAGCGCTCATCGAGCCGCAGCGCGGAAACGGTGATGGCGCAGGAACGGCAACGCATTGAAGCAGTGCTGCCCAAAGGGGGGCATGTAATCGCGCTGGACGAGCACGGCAAGGACCTGACAACGCTGCAGTTATCGCAACACCTGACACTGTGGCAGCAGCAAGGCGGGGATGTTACATTCGTCATCGGCGGTGCGGATGGGCTGGATACAGATTTCAAGAAGACTGCCGACCTGTTGTTGCGAGTGTCCAGTCTGACCCTGCCGCATGGGATGGTCAGGGTGCTGCTGGCGGAGCAGCTCTATCGCGCCTGGACGATTACTAAAAATCATCCTTATCACCGCATCACGCTCTGACGGCGCTGACCGCCTTGATTCATGGGCTCCGATCATTGGCACAGGAAGCATGGAATGACATTGTCAGATCAAACAATTTACCTGGCTTCCAAAAGTCCCCGCCGGCGCGAATTGCTGCAGCAGGTGGGCATAGCCTTTGAGGTGCTTGAACTGAACGATGAACCAGGCAATCATGGCGCGGTATCAGAGATACCTGACGACGACGAACCACCGGATAGTTATGTCACGCGCGTCGCGCGTGAAAAGGCCGACAGTGGCTGGGCCGCTGTGTTGTGGCGTCGATTGTCGAAGCGTCCGGTACTGGCAGCCGACACAACGGTGACGATTGATGGAAAAATACTGGGCAAACCTGTCGATCACACAGAGGCCATGACCATGCTGCGCTTGCTGTCGGGACGTACGCATGAGGTCTTGACTGCCGTGGTCGTTCGCTTTGAAGATCAGGCCCATGAAGTGCTGCAGCGCTCGGCAGTCAGATTCGCAAAACTTAGCGAGGCGACGCTGCAGGCGTATTGCGACTCAGCGGAGCCGTATGACAAAGCAGGCAGCTATGGCATACAAGGCCATGCAGCACAATTCATCGAACATATCAGTGGCAGCCACTCTGGCATCATGGGTCTGCCTTTGTTTGAAACCACACGATTGTTACAGCAAGCAGGTATCAGAACACTATGACGGAAGATCTGCTGGTCAATATCACCCCACAAGAGACGCGTGTCGCGCTGATGCAGCACGGCGCGGTGCAGGAATTGCACATCGAACGTACCGCCTCACGCGGCCGCACCGGGAATATCTATCTGGGCAAAGTGGCGCGTGTGCTGCCAGGTATGCAATCGGCGTTCATCGACATCGGTCTTGAACGTGCCGCTTTCCTGCATGTGGCCGATATATGGGAAGCTCGTGTTCAAAACGGTACCGGCAGCACGGGAACGCCACCGACGCCCATTGAAAAATTACTGTTCGACGGTCAATCGCTGCTGGTACAAGTGATTAAAGATCCCATCAGCACCAAAGGAGAAGGTACAGGCGCTTTTACCGGCCGAAGAAAAAGGTGGCTTCATCATTCGTACCATGGCCGAGGGTGCGAGTGACACCGATCTGGCCAGTGATATTTCCTACTTGCGCAAAACCTGGGAACACCTGCTCGAGCAATCGCGCAAGGTTCCCCCGCCTTCCTTGCTGTATCAGGATCTCAGCTTGTCGCAGCGCGTACTCAGGGATTTTGTCGGCGAAGAAACCACATCGATACAGATTGATTCGCGTGAAAATTTTCTTAAACTCAGCGAGTTCGCGGAAAGCTACACACCATCGGTCATACCCAAGCTGATGCACTACACGGGTGAGCGCCCTCTGTTTGATCTGCATGGCATTGAGACTGAAATAGAAAAAGCGCTCGGCAAACGTGTTGACCTGAAATCAGGTGGTTATTTGGTTATCGAGCAAACCGAAGCAATGACCACGATTGACGTCAATACCGGCAGCTACGTCAACGGACGGAATTTTGACGACACGATTTTCAAAACCAATTTGGAAGCAGCACATGCCATTGCACGGCAACTGCGTTTGCGTAATCTGGGTGGCATTATCATCCTCGATTTTATTGACATGGAAAATCTCGAGCATCGTGCTGCCGTGCTTGCCGAGTTACACAAGGCACTGGCGCGCGACCGCACCAAAGTCACCGTCTCAGATTTTTCTGCGCTGGGCCTGGTTGAAATGACCCGCAAGCGTACGCGTGAATCACTGGCGCATATTCTGTGCGAAATCTGTCCCGCCTGTCATGGCAAAGGGCAAGTCAAAACTGCGCGTACCATTGCCTACGAAATCTTGCGCGAGCTGCTGCGCGAGGCAAAACAATTCAATCCGCGCGAATTCAGGATTCTGGCCTCGCAGCTAGTGATTGATCTCTTCCTGGAGGAAGAATCTCAGCATCTGACCATGCTGGGAGATTTCATCGGCAAGCCAATTTCTCTTCAGGTTGAGAACGGCTTTCATCAGGAGCAGTACGATATTATTTTGATGTGATGGTATTTTTTACGAATGCCTTATTTTCAGACTGACTGGCCTGTCCGGATGATTGGATCAGGCCTGATGAGGTACTGATTGAAAAAACCATAAACATTACAGCTGAATCAATTGCGGCAAGCCTTTGATTGCGCTGTGCCCTGCGACGCACAGCTACGTTGACTCGTCATTAAATGTAGATTTATTCGGCATCACCCTGAGCAAGCAAGACAAAATGAATCCAGAAGTTATCATCACCAATATAAAGAAACGCTATTCTGGAGTTTCTGGAACAATCAACGCACTGCTGCCGGTTCAGGCCAAAACCTTGCGCATCGGTTTTGTCGGCACTGATCTTCCTGGCGCACAACTTGCAAAATCCAGTCATCCTGATAGTTTTTTCTATCTCAGCGTCTGGCAAGCGATCGGGATCAGCCGCAAGCGTTTGCCCAATGGTCAGCCACGTATCTGGCATGTGCGTCGCGATCCGGAAATGATGCTCACCATTTTCCTGCGTGATGTTTTACGCTTTCCTATCAAGATAGTGTTTACATCGGCAGCCAAACATCGCCACTCCTGGTTTCCGCGCTGGCTGATCAGCAAGATGGATGGCGTGATTTCGACGACACCCGAAGCGGCGAGTTTTGTGCCAAACACCACACGAGTCGTACCTCATGGCATCAGCCTTGAGCGCTTCTCGCCCCCCGAAGACAAATTGACGATCTGGCGCCGCACAGGCTTGCCGGGTAAGTATGGCATCGGTACCTTTGGCAGGGTACGGCCTGACAAAGGCATGGATATTTTTGTCGATGCCATTATCCGACTGCTGCCGCAATTTCCCGATTTCACGGCAGTGATTGCGGGTTTATGTACGCCCCAATACACAGGCTTTCAAAAACAGTTGGAACAGAAAATCGCTTCCGCAGGATTATCGGATCGGATTATTTTTCTCGGCGTGATTGATGCGGATACGGTCGTTGACTGGTATCAAAATGTGCTGATTACCGTTGCTTGTCCACGCTATGAGCCTTTTGGGCTAACGCCGCTGGAAGGTATGGCTTGTGGTTGTGCTGTTGTCGCGAGTGATACGGGAGCGTTCCGGACGATTGTGGACGAGAGCAGGACCGGCTTTGTGGTGCCAACCGACGATGTCGATGCGCTCGTTGGCGCACTAACGCCCCTGATGAACGATCCACCAAGAACGAGGTCTCTGGGGCAACGTGGGCGCACCCGTGTCGAAGCTATTTTTTCGGTTGAGGAAGAATCCAAAGGCATTGCGGCGGTCTACCAGCATGTTCACTCAGCATTAACGTGATTGGATTCGATCAGATTGATGGTGGATATTCCCTACGATTAAGAAGCAATTTTTTATCAATGCCTGTACTCAACGAATCATTGTTCACGTCACTACCTTGTTAGGCGCATTGCCGCTGACAGATATCGACGCCACTCCCTCAAAATCTGAGATTGACGACAATATCCGACTGTCGCGATAAGCAATGGCAATCATCAGCATTAACGGCACACCAAAGCGCCAGTCTCGGAGCATTGCATTGAACATACTCGACACAATAA
>JAJTGC010000067.1 GCA_021298975.1 Oxalobacteraceae bacterium | reverse complement strand
GTCGAGGATCACGATGCGCTGCGCGCCGTGACCATGGAGGCCTTGCGCCAGCAGGGCCACAAGGTGCAGGGCATCGCGTGTGCCGAGGCGATTGACGACGAGGCCGCGAGCGCCCCGTCGGACTTGTTCATCATCGATGTGAATTTGCCGGGTGAGGACGGTTTGTCGCTGTCCAAGCGCATACGGCGTGGCAACCCCCGTGCCGGCATCATCATGGCCACCGGCCGCACCCATGTCGGCGACCGCATCGCCGGCTACGAAAGCGGGGCGGATGTCTACTTGTCCAAACCAGTCGAAATGGAAGAATTGCTGGCAGCCGTCTCGGCCGTCAGTCGCCGCGCCGATTTGTGGCAATCGCGGCCGCAGGTCGAAGGCGAAGAGGGTTTCACCGTCGATTCGCGTTCACTCACCTTGTCCGGACCGAAAGCCGTGACCGTGATCTCGAGCAACGAACTGCGGATGCTGATCGCGTTTTCGACCAGTCATGCGCGGCAGCTGGAGTACTGGCAGATCATGGAGCTGCTCGGGCACTCGCCCGACGATTTCCGCAAAGCCAGTCTGGAGGTCAAGATCGTGCGCCTGCGCAAAAAGCTGGTGCAAGTCGGCGCCGACCTAGGCTGCCTGCGCTCGATACGGCTGGTGGGGTATCAGCTCTGCATTCCTTTGAAGATTACCTGAGGCCCATTAGGCCGCTTGCATAGTCGGCAATACCTTGCCGCACATCCCTTCGCAATACCGGTCCCGGATGAGCTGGGAGATTCCGATCCGCCTCTTCTGTTTGCGCGTTTCTCAAACGAGCCAGTTCTCCGCCACCACGCCGGGATACTTATCGAAATCCTTGAGCTTATTGGTCACCACTGTGACCGATAGTGCTTTCGCATGAGCGGCAATTAACTTGTCAAGGTGGTCTTTCTTGCTATCTCGCGTTGCACGCCGAATCGGGCCGTAGGCTTCTCCGGCAAACTGATCGAACGGCATGACAGGAATATCTTCAACCAGTGATGAGAGATTTTCGGCTTCACGCGTGGGATCTGACGATACCGAGACGCCGTAGCTCAGTTCGGCAAACGTTATTGCTGACATGACAACCTCGCCGACATAGCATTGCGCGAACCGGTTGGCAACTTGTGTGGGCTGATGGCCGTGTTCACGGGCCAGATCCACAATCGCCGATGAGAGCTTGGGCAGGGCCGAGAAGATCTGCTTCTCGCGCTCGAGCTTGCTGTACAGATGGCGGACCTGCGTGAATATTGCGCTGGGAAAATCCAAGCATTTCTACTGTTTATATTTTTGCCAAATTGATATAGTTCCCGCCCGTGTTCGGTTCATGAGCGCATGTCAAAGTCGTTGACGGAGCTGGCTGAACGCAACGCCCGCCGGGCGCCCAATCTGTATCGCATGCTGACGATGATGGAGGGGTCGGGGCTGGCGGCTATAAAGAACGCGGGTGAAATCCAGACGGTGACCTGGGTGCCCGAGCTCTTGCTTGTTTTTCATTCACCGCAGGGGGATGAGGAATGAAATTTGAAGTCTATTGCGACGAATCCAACCCTGATGTCTTGGCGTCTGGGAAACCGCGCGTGCAACACCTCATGATCGGCAGTCTTTGGTTGCCCGCTGAGCTTCGCGAAGAGATCAAATCCAGAGTCGGTGTGTTGCGTCAGATGCATCAAGCATGGGGTGAAATCAAGTGGGGCAGGGTGTCGCCTAATCGACAAGATTTTTATGTCGAGCTCATCGACCTGTTCGTGAGCTATGGCGATAACTTGCGATTTCGCTGCATCGCCGTGGATCGCTCCCAGCTGAACCTTGCGCTCCACGACAACGACGGAGAGCTTGGTTTCTACAAATTTTATTATCAGCTGCTGCATCACTGGATTCTGGACTTCAACGACTACAGAATTTTTTGTGATGTCAAAAGTAATCGCGACCCTAAACGCTTGCCAGTCTTGGCGCGTTGCCTGTCACGGACAAATTTGTCGTCGAGCATTGATAGCATTCAATCATTGCCCTCGCATGAGGTGGTCTTAATTCAACTGTGCGACCTGCTACTGGGGGCTGCTCGTAGTCGAATCAATGTCACATTGCGGGATGGCACGGCCAAAGCCGTCGTCGTCCAACGCCTGGAACGGGCATTGGGCAGAGTACTTGCACCCACAGACAAGACAGAAGAAAAGTTCAATATCTTCAAGATCCGACTGCAGGGGGGGTGGTAATGGCTTTGCCACCGTTGGTGGACTATGCCACGGTCACCGAATATCGTGCCCATTACGAACGGGTCTACTGTCGGGGCAATATCGAGACCTTTGACGGGATACGCGTATTCTTTGGAGCTGGCAAATTTGGGCACATGTTCTACGAGAGCTCGGGCCGCGATGGGCGCAAGGACGTTTTTTCGCCAGCCCGAGCTCAGCGTATCGACTGGATCAAGTTTACGCTGGAACATCCAAACGCTGATCTGTTTGAGGGGTGGGACAAGGTCGCTCGGAGGCATGACTCAACTCGCCGCGTGGCGGTTGTTTACGAGGATTTCGTGGTCGTGGTCGCGATGGGGCTGAAGCTCAATGGCTCGCTCAAGGCGAACTTCGTGACCTGCTACCAAGCCGACAATAGCATTGGGAAGATCAGGCAGTCGCCTATTTGGTCGCGGGAAGTGTGCCTTCGGCGGCTCGGAGGAGAGCCATGAAAACGTCTGGAAAAAACAAAGGCCGCTGATTCGCTACGCGGGTTCAGCGGCCGAAACCTCGATAGGTTCAAAGCCGATAGGCAGTGAACTCAGCTCGGAATTCTACTCCAGGAGCAGGTCTTGTCAAGCTGCCCCCTTGCCACTGCGAGCGCATATTCGCAGTCCCGAAGGTAACTCAAGACCATCGTTCGAAACCAAGCACGGTGTGTCACGTGGGTATCGTGGCCTGCGCCGACCGCCGTATCGACGATCGAAGAATACAAAGCCCCTCGATCACCGCGGCTGGTACCAAACCCCCGCCCCCATCCCATGCCGTTGCAGCTGGCCCTGATGGACCAGCTTCCTGAAATGCAGTTTCAGGGTATTGCGGTTACTGCCCGTCAGGCGTATCGCATCGGCCATCGTCACCCGGCCGTGTTCACGGGCCAGATCCACAATCGCCGATGAGAGCTTGGGCAGGGCCGAGAAGATCTGCTTTTCGCGCTCCAGCTTGCTGTATAGATGGCGCACTTGCTCGGCCAGCGCCGACAAAAAGAAGCCTATCCACGGCTCCCAGTGGGGATTGCCGCTTTCCATGCCGATCAGCGTGCGGTTGAGTGCGTGATAAAAATTGCCCTTGTCTTTTTCCAGTACTGCTTCCAGCGACCCATAAGCGACATGCGAATAGCCTGCCTGCAGCAGTAACAGGCGCGCCAGCAGCCGTGCCATGCGGCCATTGCCGTCCTGATAAGGTCGCATTCCCATAAAGGACGCGGTAAACACCGTCACCGTCAGCAACGGGTGCAGCGTGGGTTCGCTGCGCTCACGCGTCAACCAGGCCAACAGGGCGGCCATCTGGTCACCGACATTGGCCGGTGGGGTGGACTGCAACACGGTGGCCGTACCGGATTCCGGATGCGTGATCAGCGGATTATTGGCCGAGACTTTGTACTTGCCCACATGCCAGGCATCCTTGGCTGAATGGCCGAGCAGCACGCGGTGCAGGTCGTTCACATCGTCCTCGGTCAGCCGGCCGGAGGGCACCAGCGCCAGCACACGGCTGAGCGCTTCGTAATAACCAACGGCCTGCTGCTCATCGGCGTTGAGCACGCCGGCTTCAATTTGGTGAGCCAACAACAGTTCATCGACTTCATGATCGGCCAGAGGCTCGGCCACAAGATCGTCCAGCCCGACAAATTCCTGCGGCAGCTTATGGCCGGGGGGGGGAGAGCTTTGACCGGCATTCGGCGCGCTCATGCCGCTCAGCGCTTGTTCGGTAAGGTCAGTTTGATCGTCATCCGGGCTCGGATGGGCAGTGCGGTCAACGATGCGGCTGCCACCGGCATTGCGCAGCGCGAGCACGCGCCGCACCTCGGTATCGGACAACACCACGTTCCCCAGCCGCAGGCCAGAGGCCACACTTTCAAGGGTGGCGACCTGGCGCAAGGCCAGCATGCGATCGGGTGCCATATGGCTCGCCGTACGCAGCGCGCCTTTGAGTTCATGGATCCCCGAAATCAGGGAGAGGGTCAGCGGGGAGATGGGTATTTGGTTCGGAATCATCATTTTTTTTCTTGCTATCCAATATCACCTGATCCATTGCTTAATAACTAATGACCTGTCAGACAGGTCCGTAGCGATGAAAGCGAGACTAATTCAGTTTTTCGGAATAAAACTTTCAGATACCTACACATGCGCACAAGCAAACTTTAAGCCAGCAATGGGTGGGCAAAATCATCCAATCATGAGTAATTATCTTTTTAAAAATAAATCGAAAATTATTGTCAAAATAAACAGATAGTATTTTTGAACTGGAATGGGTGTTCGTGGACACCCATTATTATGACCTATAAGTTTTTGATAACTTTTGCAAAAATAATTATCAAAATAAATACAGATTGATTTCAAAAACGAATGGGTGCGGTTCGACACCCATTCACCTGATAATAAGATTGCCTAAAATATAATAAAAAATGGCGAATCGATAAATTTCAACCCCCATTTTGGAGCCCAAAATTACCCAAAAATCAGGCCGTCGAACGCTCTTGAATGGGTGTCGAATGGATGTTCGAAAACAGGGCATCCCAGAGATCGATAAGGCTCAAACTCTAGCCTATTAACTTACCCATTACTACCCAATTTTCGGGTCCGATCACCCCCTCAGAAAATGACCCAAAAATCCTCTGGATCAGCACACCAATAAACCACCCATTCTTACCCAATTTTTTGACCCGGCCAGCGGGTCGAAAATTGGCCAAAAAACCATCCAGATCATCACGCCAATTCCGCACCCATTCAAACCCAATCTTCAAACAGACACACCCATTGCACCCAATACTCAAAAGAGCAAGAAGTTTTCAAATAAATAATCGCACCATTTCAAAATTACAACTAATATTTAAAAAATTAATCGATTGGCAATTAAAAAGTTATTGAATTAAAAACTCGTCAAAAATCACCAAAAAACAGTATTAAAAATGAAATTAAATGGGTCATTTCGGGTGAAAAAATGGATCCCAATGGGTGTTTTTGGGTTCGAAAAAACGGTGATTTTTTGAGCGCTGATGTAGGTAAAAGTAGGAAAAAACCGGGGTGTTTTACCTAAAATCCGGGCATGAAAATCCGACTTAAAACCAGTGTTTGCAAGGCTTTTCAGGCGATTTGGGACTCAGCGGATTCCGCCCCAACAAAAGCACGCACTCCGGAAGGTTCTGCGTCTTTGCCGACCCTTCCGAATCGTTCTGAAAAATGGACTGGTCCTCCCCGCCGGAGGCAGAACATCGCGGCACCCCCAGGCCGCAAAACCGGATCTCTCATGTCTCAGAACTCAACTCGTTTTTCGCGCCCGAAAAAGGCTCGTGCATCGCTTCTGGCCGCGCTTTTTTTGCTCGTTTTTGCGTCGCCGGCATTACATGCGCAGTCCTCGGCCACCGATGGCGGCGCAATCCGCAACCAGATCGAACGCAATTTGCCGCAACCTGCACTGCCCGAAGTCACGCCAAAACCTGCAGCGCAAGTCCCTAAAGCGACTGAAGAAAGCAGCGAAAAAATCGTTGTTTCGCGCTTCCGTTTTGTGGGTAATACGCTGCTTTCCGATCGCGCACTATCGCGTTCGGTCGAGCTTTATGTGAACCGACCTGTCGATTTCAATGAGCTGCAAAACGCCGCCGCCATGGCCGCACTTGCGTATCGCGACAAAGGGTATGTCGCCACCGTCAGCATTCCGCGCCAGGAAGTTGAGGGTGGTGTGATCACGCTCAAGGTTGTGGAATCGAAGTACGCCGGCGCGAATATTGATGGCACTTCGAACGGTCGTATCAACTCCGAGCTGATTCTGGCGCGCGTAGAAAAAGCCATGCGGCTTGAGCCTGCAGTCAATGTCAATGTGCTTGATCGTGCACTGCTGCTCATCAACGATTTGCCGGGCGCGTCCGTGCAAGGGGGACTGGCAGCAGGAACCAACGAAGGTGATACACGCGTCGTGCTGCAATCCTCCGACAAACCGGTGATCACCGGTGCGCTTAACATGGACAGCTACGGCGCACTCACCACCGGTCCCGAACGTTTGCTCTTCGATGCGTCGCTCAACAGCCCCGCCGGTCGCGGCGAGCAATACACCCTCGGATTGCTGGCAACCCCCGGTGTGCGCTACGGACGTGTCGGTCTTTCTGTTCCGGTGGGGCTGGACGGCACCCGCATGGGCGTCAACAGCAGCTACATGGACTACAGCGTTATCGCCGGATCGGCAGTCGCGTCCGACATTCACGGTACGTCGACCAGTGTCGGCATGGATGTGTCGCATCCGGTCGTGCGTTCACAGCAGGCCAATCTTTTTCTGACCGGTGGCATCACCGGCAAAGTCTTCGAAAACTTTGCCGGTGCAATTCTCACGCGCAGCTCGCAGAGTGTGGCTGCAACGGTCTCCTTGAATGGCAATTGGGTCGATCGCATGTTCGGTGGTGCGAGCAACCAGGCCTCGCTGTCAGTGACATCGGGTGACCTCCATATCCGGGATGAGCAGAGCCGCCTGTCGGACGCGGCCACCGCGGGCACCAATGGCCGCTTCAACAAACTCAACGCTGCCCTCACTCGCAATCAGGCAGTGCGTGACGGCGTTAGTCTGGTGCTCAATCTGAGTGGCCAGTACGCAATTCAAAACCTCGATTCTTCAGAAAAATTTTTCCTCGGCGGTCCCAGTGGTGTGCGTGGGTATCCGGTAAGCGAAGGCGGCGGTAGTCAGGGGCATCTGGGTACCGTTGAACTGCGAACGAAGTTACCCAAGAACTGGGAGCTGCGTCTTTTCTACGACAGCGGACGTGTAAAGCAAGCCATCAACGACTACCCCGGTGCGCCAACACCGAATTGGCTCAATTACCGCAGTCACGGTGCCAGCCTGATCTGGCAGGCCCCCCGCAACATCACACTCACCGCCACGCTGGCACAGCGTATCGGCGACAACCCCTATCCCGATATTGGCACTGGCAATGATCAGGATGGCACCAAAAAAATCAGCCGACTGTGGTTGTCGGTAAACATGCCGTTCTGAGTCCGACAAAACGATGCTCAAGCGACTCCTCCAACGTACACTCTCCCGCGCCAGCGCATTTGCGCTCGCGGCAGTGGCGTCGGTGTCGCTGCAATCCGTGCAGGCGCAGACTGCGCCAGACAACACCGCATTACCTACCGCACCTCAAGTCGTTGAAGGCAGCGCCGCCGTATCCCAAAACGGCAATGTAACTGCACCCGTGATGACGGTGCAGCAAAACACCGATCGCGCCATCATCAACTGGAACACCTTCAACGTCGGTCGCGATGCCAGCGTCGTGTTCCAGCAGCCTGCTTCAAGCTCGGTGATTCTCAACCGCGTACTCGATGCCAACCCAAGCCAGATCTTCGGCAACCTGCAATCGAATGGTCAGGTCTTTCTGCTGAACCCCGCCGGTATCTTTTTTGGCCCCGGCTCCAGCGTCGATGTGGGTGCGTTGGTCGCCACCACCCATTCGATGTCCAATCGCGATTTCATGGCGGGTACCTACCGCTTCGACCGCAACGGCGCAAACGGCAAGATCGTCAATGAGGGCAGCATCGAAGCCAAGCTGGGCGGGTATATCGCCTTGCTCGCACCAGAGGTTCAGAACAGTGGCGTATTGCTGGCCAAGTCCGGCACCATCGCACTGGCCGCTGGCGAGACCGTGACGATGAACGTCAACCCGGCCAACAGCAAAGTCGATTTGCTGGTCACACCATCGACGATCGAGTCGCTCATCGAAAACAAAAAAATCATCAAGGCACCGGACGGCGCCGTGATCGTCTCCGCGCAGGCCTACAACGAAATCGCGTCCGGTGTAATTCGCAACAGCGGCGAGATCGTCGCAACCGGCATCACCAAAGTCGGTGGCCGCATTGTCCTCGGCGCATCGAACGAAGTCGCCAACAGCGGTCGCATTGATGCGACGTCGGTTGTAGCCGATGGTGGCAGCGTGCGCATCGATGCAAACAAGGTCGGCAACAGCGGCGTGATCGAAGTCAGCAGTTCGGCGCCCGCAGGCAAAGGCGGCGAGATCATCATCACCGGTCGCGACCTTGCATTGAACGACGGCAGCCAGTTGATCGCAACAGGCACCAACGGCGGCGGAAAAATTCTGGTCGGTGGTGATTGGCAAGGCAGTGGCGATCTGCGTCAGGCACAAACAGTCACAATGACATCGAACGCATCGATTGACGCCAGTGCGATTCAATCCGGTGATGGTGGCACGGTGGTGTTGTGGAGTGATATTCGAAATCCGGATTCCATGACCGACGCCACCGGAACCATTTTTGCAAAAGCGGGCATGAATGGCGGCGACGGTGGAAAAATTGAAACCTCGGGTTATGGATTGAATATCGCCGGTGCTCGCGTCAATGCAGGCGCACCTAAAGGGATCGGTGGCTTGTGGTACATCGATCCAGCCGACACCATCATTACGCAAGCAGTTGCAAACAGCTATGCAGCCACATTAAACACAGGGACCAGTGTCCTGAATGAAGTGATAAACGGAAGCATCACTTGGAACGCCGGTGTGTCACTCAGCAAAACATCTGGTGGCGATGCGACATTGACGCTGCGAATTTCAAATTACACGACTGCGCAAACCATCTCGCTGAATAGCGCCAATATTCAATCAACTTCTGGCGCGCTGAATTTACTCATTTGGGGAGTCTCTAACGGTTATCAAAGTCTTTTCTCCGTGAATAACAGCACCATTAGTACTAACGGGGGTCATTTTTGGGTGGGTGGTGGAGCGGCATCAACAACGCTCTGGAACGGTCTCACCGTTGGGAATGGTTCAGCAAACAGTTGGTCCGCAGATAACCCGCCAATCAATATTAGTGGTAGCACGATTACCACCGGTGCCGGCAGTGTCTCCCTGGCGGGCCTCAACTTCGACAGTGGTAGCACTACGGGCACTCGCAACATCGGCGTTTTGATTTCTGGTGGCAGTTCACTATCAACCACTTCCGGCAGTATCACCATCGATGGCCAAGTCAAAGGCCGCTACACGAATGGCCTCGGCGTTCATCTCGGAAATACGCTGTCGAGTTCCACCACCGGTAACGTGTCTTTATCCACCACTACAGGTTCAATTTCGATTGTGGGTACGGGTACGGATGCAGCAAACAGTGGTTCTGGCTGGAGACACGCGGTTTCACTGTTTGCCAAAAACGCGGGTGAACAAGTCAATGTCAGTAGCACCTCCGGCAATATCACGATTGATGGTCGCGGACAGTTTACCTCTGCCGCATTAGCGACGAACAATTCTGCTGGCTTGCTGTTGATGTCGAATAACGCTACCGCTGGTGTTTCGGTCGTTTCGCGCAGTGGTGCAATCACGCTGCGGGGTAGTAACACACTCGAATCAAGTCAATACCTGAATGGTTTTGACTTGATCGCGCCGAATACTGCGAATGCAATTCGTATCGGTTACGACGGAACTAATTCATACAGCGGAAATATTCTGATTGAGAGTAATTCAATCGTTCAGCGAAATCAAAACGCAGGTACGGGTTCTATCTCCGCTCAAACCTCGGGTACGTTGACAGTTCAGTCTGCTGGAGCATCATTTACAGCACTCAGAGCAGGTGCTGCTGGCACGCTGACCTTTGATGATGATTGGAATTTCGGTAGCTCGCTCGGTGGTTTTGCGCTCGGTAAATCGACTAACACCCGCGACATTACACTCACACCCGCCATTTCAACCACCGGACCCATCAATTTGTATGGTGGCACTGTCACGCTCAACGCGGGTCTGACCACCACCGATGCCAGTACGGGTGATATTACGATCGGCGCAATCAATACACTGGTCAGTAGCAGTAATTTTTCACTGGCAGATGGCCGTGCACTGTCGATTACGACGGGTGGTAATAGTACCTATGCCGGTTTGATCAGCGGAACGAATGCGCGTTTGATCAAGTCTGGCGCGGGTACGTTGTCACTCACGAATGCCAATACCTACTCGGGCGGTACCACGCTAAATGCAGGCAGATTAGGTATCTATAACAGTGGCAGTGGCATTGGCAGCGTGGGTTCAGGCACGCTCACTGCGGCGAATGGCACCTCACTTTTGTTTGGTCGTGCTGTTGGTACCTTTGCGAACAATCTGGTTTTCAATGGCAATGTCACCATAGACCTCGACACATCCGTCGATTACTTGATCGTCGGTGGCGGCGGTGGTGGTGGTGCCTGGGTCGGTGGTGGTGGTGGTGGTGGTGGTGCGCTTGCAGGAACTAGCGATCTTACTGATTCCAGTTACGCCGTGAGCGTGGGTGCCGGTGGTATTGGCCTGATCTACAACGCACAAGCGGTGCAAAGGAATGCAACGTCGGGAGGTAATTCGAGCGCGTTTGGCCTCACGGCAATCGGTGGTGGCTATGGTGGTAGTTGGACTGCGCGTGTTGCAGCATCGGGTGGCTCCGGCGGTGGGCAGGGTTATAGTCAAGCCGCCGCGGCAGGTACAGCGGGGCAAGGTTTTGCTGGTGGCACAGGTAATGGCGCCTCGACCGACGGTTATGTTACCGGTGGCGGTGGTGGTGCGGGCGGTGCGGGTGGTAATTGGACGTCGACACGCTCTGGCGCCGGCGGTATTGGT
>JAJTGC010000066.1 GCA_021298975.1 Oxalobacteraceae bacterium | reverse complement strand
TGTAGTCGACCACGCGCTTGACTGGAACCAGTACCTTCATGGGAATCCTTGGGAGCAAATTGACGTTAACGTAAAGCGCGATTATAGATAAGAAAGACCGGTCGCGCAAAATTTGCGCACGGTCGTTCGGTTATGTGGAAAAACTACATCGGTTTATTTGCGCTTGAGGAAAAACGTGAATTCCTTGTCTGCCTCTTCGTGCCCCAGCAGCTCATTGCCCGTTTGGCGCGCAAAAGCGCCAAAGTCACGTACCGAGCCCGGGTCGGTGGCCAGAATCCGCAGCACATCACCGCTTTGCATGTCGGCCAGCGCTTTTTTGGCTTTCAAAATAGGCAACGGACAGTTCATGCCGCGTGCATCCAGGTCTTTGTGAAATTCCATCGCGTTTATCTCGTCAAATTACTCGTGGGCGGGCGCTTGCGTGCCCCAATCAAGAAATTCCGGCACCAGTCCCCGGGCGCGCATCCAGTCCGCCATCGCGTAGCCCGTGCCAGCCCGCCAGGGGCGCAGTTTTTCGGGCGATACCAGCCGAACCTCCACCAGTTCAGGCGAGAGCTTTATCTCGCCCGAGGCTTTGACGTGATACGCAATGATCAGCTCGTTCTTGCGTATGAATTCGTACACGCCGATGAGCGTGGTCGCATCGGCATGCAAGCCGGTTTCTTCGTTCAGCTCGCGGGCGACTCCCTGCTCCGGCGTCTCGCCGCGCTCCATGAAGCCGGTAATCAGCGCAAAATTTCTCGGGCCCCAAGCGGCATTGCGGGCTAACAGGATCTTCCCGTCGACTTCCACCAGCGCGGCGAGGACAGGCAGCGGGTTGTCCCAGTGCGTCCAGTGACCGTCCGGACAGGCAAGCCGCGCCTTGTCACCGTCGGCACCCGTTTCACTGTCCGCGCGCATTACCAGCGGCGCAGCGCACATGGGACAAAAACGAAAGTCCACTAGCCGACGCGCTCGCCAACCCAGGCACCGACCGCAGCCAGCGCGGCCGGCAAGGCACTGGGGTCGGTACCACCGGCCTGCGCCATGTCGGCACGACCGCCTCCCTTGCCGCCGACTTGTTGCGCAACGAAATTCACCAGTTCGCCGGCTTTCACCTTTGACGTCGCATCGGCAGTCACTCCGGCAATCAGCGTGACCTTGCCGTCGGCCACGGAGGCAAGCACGATGGCCGCGGTTTTGAGCTTGTCTTTCATCTTGTCCATTACCTGACGCAGGGTCGCGACATCGGCGCCTTCGAGCGAAGCTGCCAGCACCTTGATGCCATGCACATCCACGGCCTGCGCCAGCAGATCGTCACCCTGCCCGGAGGCCAGTCGCGTCTTGAGCAATGTCAGCTCTTTTTCAAGCGACTTCACCTGATCCTGAACCTGCACGATGCGCTGTGCAATTTCATCGGGTTGCACTTTGAGCGCGGCGGCGGCTTCATTGACCCGGGTTGTCAGAGACTGCACCAGCGCAAGCGCGTTTTCACCCGTGACCGCCTCGACCCGCCGTATACCCGCCGCCACGCCGCCTTCGGATACGATCTTGAATAAACCAATATCACCCGTGCGATTGACGTGGGTACCGCCGCAGAGTTCGGTCGATGAACCAATGCCGAGAACGCGCACATGGTCGCCGTACTTCTCGCCAAACAAGGCCATCGCACCCTGGCGAATCGCATCGTCATACGACATCTGCTGTGCGCTGGTCGCGGCGTTGTCGAGAATTTCATGATTGACGAGCGCTTCAACGCGACGAATCTCGTCCGCCGTCAGCGGCCCGTTGTGGCTGAAGTCGAAACGCGTTTTGTCAGCATCCACCAGCGAGCCTTTTTGCACCACGTGACCGCCCAGCACCGTGCGCAAGGCTTTGTGCATCAGATGAGTGGCCGAGTGATTGCGCATCGTTGCCGCGCGCACCATCACATTGACGCGAGCGCCGACCTGATCACCGACGGCAAGCTTGCCGCTGGCCAGCGTACCGTGATGACCAAAAACATCGGGTTGAATTTTTTGGGTATCGCGAACCTCAAAACATAAATCGCCAGCACCGCCGCCTCATCTGCCAGCGTGTCATAGCCTTTGAATGCGGTTTTCGGCCCCGCATACTCGAGGACGGCAGCCATTTCGAATTTACCCGCTGCACGTGCTGTCGATTTCTGTTTTTCCATCGCTTCATGGAAACCCGCTTCATCCAGCGTGACATCGCGCTCGCGGCAAATATCCGCCGTCAGGTCCAGCGGAAAACCGTACGTGTCGTAGAGCGAGAAAGCCGTCTTGCCATCCAGACGGAGAGGATCCTTTGCCAACGCGGCTTCGAGTATCTTCATGCCGTTTTCCAGCGTCTCGCCAAAACGTTCTTCTTCCTGCTTCAATACCAGCGCCACGCGATCGGCCGCCTCTGCCAACTCCGGATACGCGACACCCATCTCGGCGACGAGATCAGGCATCAGTTTGAAGAAGAAGGGTTTCTTTTGTCCGAGCTTGTTCCCATGACGGAGCGCGCGCCGCACGATACGTCGCAGCACGTAGGCGCGCCCTTCGCTGCCGGGCACGACACCATCAACAATCAGAAAAGCACAAGCGCGAATATGATCAGCAATCACACGCAATGAGCTATGGCTCAAATCTTTGATGCCGGTTTCGCGGGCAGCTGCGACAATCAATCGCTGGAACAGGTCAATTTCATAGTTGCTGTGCACATGCTGCAAGATAGCCGCCAGCCGCTCGAGACCCATACCCGTATCCACGCAGGGCGCAGGCAGCGGCGTGAGCGTCGCTTCACCGGTCACCGGGTCGATCTGACGATCAAACTGCATGAAGACGTTGTTCCAGATTTCGATGTAACGATCGCCATCTTCCTCGGCGCTGCCGGGCGGGCCGCCCCAGATGTCCGGTCCGTGGTCAAAAAAGATTTCGGAACACGGCCCACAGGGCCCGGTATCGGCCATCTGCCAGAAATTATCCGAGGCAAAAGGCGCACCCTTGTTGTCACCAATGCGAACAACGCGCTCGGGCGGCAACCCGATCTCTTTCACCCAGATGTCATAGGCTTCATCATCGGTGTGATAGACCGTAGCCCACAGCTTATCGGCGGGCAAACCATAGACCTGCGTGAGCAACTCGTAGGCCCATTTCAGCGAATCACGCTTGAAATAGTCGCCGAAAGACCAGTTGCCCAGCATTTCGAAGAAAGTGTGATGCCGCGCGGTGTAACCGACGTTTTCCAGATCATTATGTTTGCCACCGGCGCGAAGACAGCGCTGTACGGATGCCGCGCGCACATAGTTGCGCTGGTCGGTGCCCAGAAATACATCCTTGAACTGCACCATGCCCGAGTTGGTAAACAGCAGTGTCGGGTCGTTGCCGGGAACCAGAGGCGACGACCGCACGACGGTGTGACCTTTGGAAGCAAAAAAACTGAGGAATTTATCCCGTATTTCTGACGAGTTCATGAGCGCTTGGTTGACCGTTTTCGTAGCGGCGGGGCGAGCCCCGGGAGACCGCGAATTATACGTGAAGGCCCCCTGAAGCTCCTCTGTACATCCGCCATCAGTTGCCGCACACTTGCCGAAAAAATAAGCTCAGGCAGCCTGATCAAAAAAATACGGGCCGATCAGGTCGAGCCGGTCGGTGCAGATAGCATCAACGCCGATCGCCCGCAACGCACGAGCTTGATCGGGTTCATTCACCGTGTAGCAAAATAGTCCGAATCCTGCACCTTTGACGGCCAGCGCCTGGGCTGCAGTCAAGCATCGTGCATTCACATGCAGGGCTGAGGCGCCCAACCGACGCAAGGTGGACTCCCAGTCAGCGGGTACCGCATCAACCAGCCAGGCGCGGGGCACCTCGGGCGCAACGTCCTGCGCCGCAGCCAAGGCATCAACAGAAAAAGACGAGAGCAGCACCCGCCCGACAGGCAGGCGCTTGCAGGCCTCAGCCACCAGATAGCCTGTGCGTATCTCCACGCCCGAAGCAGGCTTGATTTCTGCGTTCATCCACACGTCATGCGCCAGACAAAATTGAGCGGCATCGGCAAAACTCACGACGGGTTCACCGCAAAATGGCGGGGAATGCCAGCTGCCGGCGTCCATCGACGAAAGCTCCTCCAGCGTGAAATCGGCGATCATGCCCTCACCCGGTACAGTACGACCCCGCACCGGATCATGCATCAGTACCAAGCCGTCGCCGCGAACAGCCATCACATCGAACTCCACCGCGTGAAACCCGTAGGCCACCGCGCAGCGCAGGGCCGCCATCGTGTTCTCCGGCGCAAGAATGCCGCCCCCCCGATGGGCCACGACTCTGGGATAAGTCCACATCTATCTTTCTCCTGCGCTGCCTACGGTAAAATTGCGATCTCTTTTCTTCCGCATCTCGCCATCATCCCATGGGTAATGACCGTAGTCACAACGCGCCGGCGGCGCCATCCAATTTCTTGCGCGCGATTGTGGATGCCGACACAGCGAGCGGCAAATATGCAGACCGCGTGGACAAACAAGGCAAGGCGCTGCCGACAGTCATCACGCGTTTTCCACCAGAGCCGAACGGTTACCTGCATATCGGCCACGCCAAATCGATCTGCCTGAATTTCGGCATGGCGCGCGACTATGACGGCCGTTGCCATTTGCGATTTGACGATACCAATCCCGCCAAAGAAGACCAGGAATACGTCGACACCATCATCGACACGGTGGCATGGCTGGGATTTTCCTGGCGCGACCACGCCGACACGCATCAATATTTTGCCAGTGATTATTTTGATCAGTTGTATGAAATGGCCGAGTGGCTGATCACTGCGGGTCATGCTTATGTTGACAGCCAGTCGGCAGAAGATATGGCCGCCCATCGCGGCAGCTTCAGCGAACCCGGCAAGAATTCACCCTTTCGCGATCGACCCGCAGCAGAATCGCTGGACCTGCTGCGCCGCATGAAGGCCGGCGAGTTCGCCGACGGTCAGCACATACTGCGTGCGAAGATCGACATGGCCTCGCCCAACATGAACATGCGCGATCCGGCCATCTATCGGATACGCCATGCGCATCATCATCGTACTGGCGACAAGTGGTGCATCTACCCGATGTATGACTATGCGCATCCGATTTCGGATGCGATAGAAAATGTGACGCATTCGCTGTGCACGCTGGAATTTCAGGACCATCGGCCGTTTTACGACTGGATCCTGGAACGACTCGCTGACGGCGGATTTTTCAAAACACCGCTTCCGAGGCAATATGAATTCGCGCGCTTGAATCTCACCTATGCGATCACCAGCAAGCGCAAGCTCCTTCAGCTGGTCGAAGAAAACATCGTCGATGGCTGGGATGATCCACGCATGCCAACGATTGTCGGCATCCGCCGTCGCGGGTTTACCCCAGCCTCTCTGCAATTATTTGCCGAACGCATTGGCGTGGCCAAAGTCGATAGCTGGATCGATATGAGCACCCTCGAGGGTGCTCTGCGCGATGATCTGGATGACAAGGCGCCCCGGATCGTGTGCGTACTGAATCCAGTCAAACTCATCATTGATAATTTTTCGGAAGAACAAACCGAAGCGTGCAGCGCACCCGTACATCCGCATCATCCCGAACGGGGTCACCGCGAGTTCCCGATCAGTCGCGAATTGTGGATAGAACAGGAAGATTTCATGGAAGTACCCGAGAAAGGCTACTTCCGCCTTTTCCCCGGCAACAAGGTAAGGCTGCGGTACGGTTATGTAGTCGAATGTACGGGGTGTGACAAGGATGCCTCGGGCAAGGTCATCGCCGTACATTGCAACTACTACCCGGACAGCAAGAGCGGTACCGATGGCGCATCGGCCTACAAGGTCAAAGGCAATATCCACTGGGTCTCTGCCGCGCGGGCGGTAGCGGCTGAAGTGCGGCTTTATGATCGCTTGTTCACCGATCCGCATCCCGATGCGGGCGGCAAGGATTTCAAGCAATCACTCAATCCCCACGCCAAGTCCGTGATCAGCGCCTACCTGGAAGCTGGCGCCGAAAACGCCAAACCGGATGATAAATTTCAGTTCGAGCGGCATGGCTATTTCGTGGCTGACCGCGTCGATTCTGCGCCCGGAAAACCGATCTTCAATCGCATCGTGACCTTGAAAGACAGCTGGGGCAAATAGCTCAGGCGAGCGTTTGGAATACCGGGCGTTCGGCGGCTGCCAGCCTTGCTTCACCCACCTTTTTTCGGCATTACTTCCGTTGCGCTGTCGGACGCTGTCTCTCTGGCTGTTTTACCCCGCTTGGTGCGCGCTCGTCGATCCCAGTTGCGAATGATGTCACTGGCCGTATCGCGTCCACCCAAACCAAAGGCAAGTCCGAGCGCAAGCGCAAACGCACCGACCACCGCCATGAACAGCATGTTGACCAGTGTGGTTGCCACACCAATCTGGCTCACTGCCACCACGACGGTAAACGCCCACACCGCCATCGACGCCAATTTGGCCAGGAAATCGGGATTATCAAGATCTGCTTCTGCCGTCATGCCGCGTACAAGTTTCGATACCGCATTGGCAGCGATGCCACCGATGACCAGCACCACCAGTGCGACAGCGAGGTTGGGCAACCACAGCAAGAGATCGCGCAGTACTTCGGATACGGCTGGCAACCCCAGTGCATCAAAGGCGACTACCAGCACGATGAGACGCACGAACCAGTTCGCGATGGAGGCGATCATGCCGGCCGAATCCGTTTCAGTGCCTGTCTTGCCGACGAAATCTGCGAAACCGGAGCGTTCAGCCAGTTGATTGAAATGCGCCTTACGCAACAGCACAGCGATCGCCTTGGCCAGCAGCGCAGACACGATCCATCCCACAATGACAATAACGACAAAGCCAAACATGCGCGGTATGGCAGCAAAGAAAAGCGACATGGCGCTGGTCAATGATGCGATCAGTGATGCGCCCCAGTCGGTAACTTGTGATTCCATAATTTTCCTTATCCTGACGATGTCCTTGAAAAGGTCTAGACTCACAATTTCGCTTTTCGATCGCGGCAATGTTTGACTCTCCACATTCTTCGTGCATGAACTTTGAGAAACTGATCTTTCTTGATCTGGAAACCACGGGTGCCAACGCCGCGGTTGATCGCATTACGGAAATAGGACTGGTTGAGGTTGGCCGTGACGGCAAGGCCACACACTGGTCCAGCCTGGTCAATCCGGGCGTATCGATTCCAGCGTTCATTCAGGGCCTGACAGGGATTAGCAACGACATGGTGCGGTCCGCGCCTTCTTTTGCACAATTGGCAGGAGCATTGCATGAGCGTCTGCAGGATGCCTTGTTCATCGCCCACAATGCACGCTTTGATTATGGCTTTCTGCGCAATGCGTTTAGTGAAGCCGGCTACAACTTTCGATCCGAAGTGCTGTGCACCGTCAAACTTTCACGCGCACTTTTTCCGGCAGAGTCGCGCCACAATCTTGATGTACTGATTACCCGACATCAGCTCAAACCGGATGCACGACACCGGGCGCTAGGCGATGCAGATCTGATCTGGCAGTTCTGGCAAAAACTGGCGCAACAAGTACCGCAAGATGTGCTGACGCCAATCCTGAAGACCTTGCTGCAGCGGCCCAGTCTGCCATCGCATCTGCCCAGCGATACGCTGGATCATTTGCCGGACACACCGGGCGTCTATTTGTTCTACGGTGAAAATGATTTGCCGCTATATGTTGGCAAAAGTGTGCATCTGCGTCAGCGCGTGATGTCGCACTTCAGTGCCGACCACAAGCTCTACAAGGAAATGCGCCTTTCCCAGCAATTACATCGCATTGAATGGCGCGAAACCGTGGGTGAAATCGGGGCGCTGCTGCTCGAAGCCCAACTGGTGAAATCAATGCAGCCGATTCACAACCGCCAATTGCGACGTCAGGGCAGCTTGTGCGCCTGGCGACTCAAAACGGATGCCGGAATTCATGCGCCACCCGAGCTCAGTTATGCCAGCGATGCCGATTTTGGTCGTGCGGATGCCCTCTTTGGTCTGTTCAGCTCCAAACGCAAAGCCGAGAGCACGCTGCGAGAACTCGCGGAACACCATCAGCTCTGCCTGGTGCAACTTGGTCTTGAGGGCCGTGCGCAATCCAACAAACCCTGTTTTGGATGGCAACTCCAACGCTGCAAAGGCGTGTGCATAGGCAAGGAAGCACAATACTTGCATCACGCGCGCCTGCTTACGGCGCTCTCGGGACTCCGCGTACAGACCTGGCCTTATGAGGGCGCGATCGGCCTGATTGAACAGGGTGGCAGTGGCAAGACCGCCGTCCATTTGGTGAACAACTGGTGTTATCTGGGCACCGCAGAATCTGAAGAAGCACTGCAGGATCTGATGGAGAAATCGCCCGCGCGACCGGTATTCGATATGGATACCTATAAAATTCTCAGCAAAGCTTTAATGAAAAAACATCTCACTGTGCGCAAGCTGAGCGGTATTTCGGTTGAAAACCCGTCTTAATTTGACAATCTTCTTTTGAATTTTGTATTGATCGGCTTCTCGGAGATGGAATTTCCTTCCCCGGCGCGAGGCACCGCGATATCATGTTTTATTATCTTCTCGGCAGGTCATGTAACAACCCGTCCGGGCGCAGCATCGAAAGAGTTAGGAATGTTCGCGCTACCGGCCGCTGCCAGATTCCTCACAATGCCGTTTTTAACGATCTGTCCTTTGCAGGGCACTGCTTCGCCCTGAATGAACGCGTGTTTCGAAAAATTTGCCTGACCACTGATCGGGGATAAAATTGATCAGCGTCAATTCCATGAAACAGACCATCGTTAAGATAGACCGCTTTTCGCGCATCGGCTTTGCATGACATTGAAGCACACGCAAATCAGTTGTTGATTTACAGAGTATGGATTCAGTCACTGGAGAAAAATAATGGATGAAATCGTTATCGTCGCTGCCGCCAGAACCGGCGTGGGCAAATTTGGAGGAGCGCTCGCCAAAATACCGGCGACTGATTTGGGCGCGCATGTGATTAAAGGTTTGCTCGCACAAACAGGAATTGATCCTGCATTGATCAGCGAAGTCATTCTTGGGCAAGTACTGACGGCTGGCGTCGGACAAAACGCAGCCAGGCAAGCCGTTATACGCGGCGGACTTCCGGATCATGTGCCCGCCATGACCATCAACAAAGTGTGCGGTAGCGGTCTGAAGGCCACCCATTTGGCGGCGCAGGCGCTGCGCTGCGGCGATGCGGAGATCATCATCGCAGGTGGCCAGGAAAACATGAGTGCATCGCCTCATGTCTTGAATAACTCGCGTGATGGATTTCGCATGGGTGATGCGAAACTCACCGACACAATGATTGTCGATGGTCTTTGGGACGTTTATAACCAGTATCACATGGGCGTCACCGCGGAAAACGTCGCAAAGAAATTCAACATTTCGCGCGCCGAGCAAGATGAATTCGCACTCGCTTCACAAAACAAAGCAGAAGCTGCACAAAAGGCCGGCAAATTCAAAGATGAAATCCTGCCACTGGAAATTGCCGGTAAAAAGAGCAGCATCATTTTCGACAGTGATGAATACATCAAGGCGGGCAGCACGCTGGAGGCATTGTCATCGCTGCGACCTGCATTCAACAAAGAAGGTACGGTCACCGCAGGCAATGCATCAGGCATCAATGACGGTGCAGCGGCCGTGATGATGATGAGCGCCAGCAAGGCCGCTCAACTTGGCCTGACACCGCTGGTCAAAATACGCGCTTACGCATCCTCGGGACTGGACCCCAGCATCATGGGCATGGGCCCGGTTTCAGCCAGCCAGTTATGCCTCAAGCGCGCGGGCTGGACGCCAAAAGATCTGGATCTCATGGAGATCAATGAAGCCTTCGCGGCACAAGCGATCGCCGTGAACAAGGAAATGGGATGGGATACCAGCAAGATTAACGTGAATGGCGGTGCCATTGCGATCGGCCATCCCATTGGTGCGTCGGGCTGCCGCGTATTGGTCACACTGATCCACGAGATGATCCGACGCGATGCCAAGCGCGGGCTGGCCAGTTTGTGCATCGGTGGCGGCATGGGCGTCGCACTGGCGATAGAACGCTGATTTTTAACAGGCAGTACCGCAAGCATCACACTGTCGATTGAATTACATCACAATGAGGAGCACATATGAGTCGAGTTACATTAGTCACAGGCGGCATGGGCGGGCTGGGCGAGGCCATTTGCATGAAAATGGCTGACATGGGATACGCTGTCGCCACTACCTACTCGCCCGGCAATACCAAAGTAGCTGCATGGCTGGAAGAAATGAAAGCCAAGGGCTACAACTTCCGCGCCTATCCTTGCGACGTGGCTGATTTTGAATCAGCACAGGAATGTATCTCGCATATCAGCAAAGACATGGGAGCAGTCGATGTACTGGTCAACAATGCCGGTATCACCCGCGACATGACGTTCAAGAAAATGGACAAGACCAATTGGGATGCGGTCATGAAAACCAATCTGGATTCGGTTTTCAACATGACCAAGCCGGTCTGCGATGGCATGACGGAACGTGGCTGGGGACGCATTGTCAACATCTCATCCGTCAATGGACAGAAAGGTGCGTTCGGCCAGACCAATTACTCGGCAGCGAAGGCGGGTATGCACGGTTTCAGCAAGGCACTCGCCTTGGAAGTGGCGCGCAAAGGCGTCACCGTCAACACGATTTCTCCCGGCTATATCGGTACCAAGATGGTGACCGCGATTCCGCAAGAGGTACTCGATAGCAAAATCATTCCGCAAATCCCCATGGGTCGACTGGGCAAGCCAGAGGAGGTCGCCGGACTGGTCGCCTATCTCGCCTCTGATGAAGCCGCCTTCCTGACAGGTGCCAATATCGCGATCAATGGCGGGCAGCATATGCAATAAGGCCGACGGTTTGGCGCCGGCTGACCTGTTTCATCGCTGAAGGAGCGGCGAGTTCTGGTAAAATTCTGCCAACGCCTCGGTGGTGAAATTGGTAGACGCGCCGGACTCAAAATCCGGTTCCGCAAGGAGTGTCGGTTCGATTCCGACCCGAGGCACCAGCTGTCAGCAAAACGAAAACCCCTGCCCCTTCACCGGGTCCGGGGTTTTTTATTTTTTGTCTTCGGCGGTGGTCGTCTCGGCTGGTGTCGCTTCGGCTGAGGGCAGCTCCGCCGGTGCTTCTTCAGTGTCTGCAGTACGCTCGGTCGACGCCGCTTCGGCGGCCGGTGTCTCGGTGGCCGCCTCCTGTGCCGCCGGCTTGTCCTCTTTTTTCTCTTCCAGTTTCGGACGTTTGGGGCGTTGCTTGCTGCGCTGATCCATCACCATCAATACAGTGGCCACCATGGTGAGTGCCACCAGCATGATGATCACCGACAGGGGCATCACTGCGACCACGCCCATAAATCCAACCAGCAAAAACAGAATGAGCGGCAGTGCCGCCATCTCGGCGACAAAAACGAAAGGCGTGACAAATGCGCACATCAGCAAAATGAAGCTGATCCATTGCGCGGTAAAGTCCCGACTCAGCAGGGCATGAATACCGACAGTGAGAAACAACAAGCCAATCGGAAAACGCACCCACCAATGACCCCAGAACTTGCGGCTGGCTACCCGTCCATCGCTGATATAAAGACGCTGCTGCGCGAGCGCCTCATCGGTCCACTCCCAGCGCTTGGACTTGACTAATTGCCTGCCAGTTGACATGGTCCAGAACATCAGTCCGTAAATCCATATCATCATCGGTAAAATCCAACTGCCCGATCCGAATTGGGTAGTAAACGCGTACCAGGTCTGAACGACCGCGGGCGTGCCCAGCGTCACGAAAGTGGGTACGGCCGCAATCGATACCCGCTCATGCGCGCTGACAGGTATCCATTCGCCATTGACACCAGGTTCTTTTTTCATTCGCTCGAACTGCCTCTTGATTGACGTTGACGTATTTTGATCCACATGGCGATCAGCGCTGCCACGATGATCAATAGCAAGACAACAGCGCCCATCAGAGAAAGATTTTGTACAACCCAGCGGATCAGCGCAAGCAGGGCAACACCCACGCCCACGATGAGCACCAGCAGCAGGGGTTCACGCCAGGCCCACAAATTCGCCAGAGTCAGAATGACGGTTCCCACCAGCCAGCTACCCGGCAGCTGCATGCCATGAACCACCAACACCCAGTACAGCAGAGCCATCAGTGCAACAGCCAATGGCACACGGATCAGCGGATCAGAAGGCAGTTGCCACTCATACTCCTCGGGTATGGATGAGATCGGACGCGGCAGTTGCGGCTCAAACAAAATACCATCGCGGCGCCAGCGACGCTGACGGCGGTAATCCGACCATCTGGTCCAGGCGATGATCAGCACCAGCAGGCTGGCGATGATCAGCCAGACCTCAATCAGCGCTGTGACCAGTCCCACGCGCCGTGCGCCATAGCCCATACCCACGATCACCAGCAGGATCACGATCCAGCGAAGCCGGCGCAAGCGGCGACTGCGAGCATCATCCTCGCCCATGCCACCCATGAAATGCGCCGTCATTCTAGCACCGCCATTCCTGCTGGCAACTTGCCCGGTATGGCCACCTCAAAAAGTCTCCGCATCGAATGCAAATGCCCGTCAAGGTTCCGGAATCAGTGACACGCCGCCAGGCAAGACAAAATTTGTCATTAAATGACAAATTTGGAATTTTATTGACACATATTGTCATTTTTTGTCTCTGCCTTTGATACGGCGGATGCAAAAAATTCTGCGCTCAGCACGGCGCGATCCAAACGCTGACCATCGATATAACGTCAACTCAGGCGAACAATGAGGCTCGGATTTTTATTCAAGCGGATAAATCGACCGAATAGCGGCTATTTATTACGAATAAATTTTCATCAGTACTGCGATAGCGCTGACACCTTTAGTCGAACACTGATGTGGCACAGACCTTGCCCTTGCGCACGAATCCACCCATGTCGTGGATGTCACAGTCAATTCAGTTTTCACTAGGGAGTGTCATATGAGAAGTACTTACCGCAGCCGCCCCACCGGGGCAGCACAACAGGGTTTTACATTGATTGAATTAATGATCGTGGTTGCGATCATCGGTATTTTGGCTGCGGTGGGTATTCCTGCTTATCAGGATTACACGGCGAAAGCGCGACTCACTGAGGGTATCAGTCTTGCGGCACCGGCCAAGACAGCGCTGGGTATTGCCTGCAGTGACGGGATGCTACAGGATAGGGCTGCCGGGTTAACGCATAACGATTTAGGCCTTCCTGCCGCAAACACGATTACCGGTAGAAACGTGACTGGCGTGACTGTCACGGGCACCAGCGCTACCAGGGCGACAATCACTATCGCCTATGGCGGCGGCATTCCGGGTGTCACTGCAGGCCAAGACATTGTTTACACCGGCGATTGTGCGGCGGGCACTGGTATCACTTGGACTATAGGCGGCTCCGTCCCCGCCCGCCTGATACCACGTATCTAAGGATTGCTTGCGAATCTCGTCAGCTTACATAAAAAAAGAGAGAGCCAAGCGGCTCTCTCTTTTTTATTTTCGGTTTGCGTTTTATAAACAAGCTTTAAGCAATCGCCCCATCTCCGAAGGATTGCGCGTGACCTTGATACCACAGGCGTCCATGATCTCCAGCTTCGCTTGCGCAGTATCTGCACCGCCAGAAATCAATGCGCCGGCATGGCCCATGCGCTTGCCCGGTGGCGCGGTGACACCCGCAATGAAGCCAACCACAGGCTTCTTCATGTTGTCCCGAATCCAGTAAGCCGCATTCGCTTCATCCGGGCCACCAATTTCACCAATCATGATGACGGCATCCGTGTCCGGATCGTCATTGAACATTGTCATGATGTCGATGTGCTTGAGGCCATTGATAGGATCCCCACCGATACCGACGGCCGACGATTGACCGAGACCCAGTGCGGTGAGTTGACCAACCGCTTCATAGGTCAGCGTACCCGAGCGCGATACCACACCGATACGGCCTTTTTTGTGGATGTGTCCCGGCATGATGCCGATCTTGATTTCATCGGGCGTGATCAAACCCGGGCAATTCGGTCCCAGCAACAGTGTCTTGCTGCCCGCCTTGGCCATTTTGTTTTTCAGCGCGAGCATGTCGCGCACGGGGATGCCTTCGGTGATGCAGATGGCCAGATCGAGTTCAGCTTCAACCGCTTCCCAGATCGCATCGGCAGCACCTGCCGGCGGTACGTAGATGACGGAGACATTTGCGCCGGTTTTTTCTTTGGCTTCGCGCACGCTGGCGTAAATAGGTATGCCTTCAAAATCCTCACCGGCTTTTTTCGGATTCACGCCAGCGACAAAGCACTCCTTGCCATTCGCATACTCACGGCACATCCGCGTATGGAACTGCCCGGTTTTACCGGTAATACCTTGCGTTACAACTTTGGTGTTTTTATTAATAAGAATCGACATGATGTGTCCTTGCGCAATTAGTGAGCGTTCGCTGCAGCAACGACCTTCTGCGCAGCTTCTTCCATGGTGTCGGCGGCAATGATGGGCAAGCCGGAGTCAGCCAGCATTTTCTTGCCGATATCTTCGTTCGTACCTTTCATTCGTACAACCAAGGGCACACTGAGCGACACCGCACGCGATGCGGTGATCACACCTTCGGCGATCACGTCGCAGCGCATGATGCCGCCAAAGATATTGACGAGTATCGCTTTCAAATGAGGATTCTTCAGCATGATCTTGAAGGCTTCGGTCACCTTCTCGGCCGTTGCGCCACCGCCCACATCAAGAAAGTTGGCCGGCTCACCGTCGAAGAGCTTGATGGTGTCCATCGTGGCCATCGCCAGACCAGCCCCATTGACGAGGCAGCCGATATTGCCATCGAGAGAGATATAGGCGAGATCGAATTTGGAAGCCTCGATCTCGGCAGGATCCTCTTCATCCAGATCGCGATACGCGACGATTTCCGGGTGGCGGAACAAGGCATTGGCATCGAAATTAAATTTTGCATCCAGTGCGATCACCTTGCCATCACCGGTCAGAATAAGTGGGTTGATTTCCGCGAGAGACGCATCGGTTTCCCAGTAAGCCTGATACAAACCCTGCAGCTGCTTGCGCGCGTCGGCAATGGATGCCGGTGGCACACCGATTTTTGCAGCGATGTCATCAGCCTCAGCATCTTTCAGGCCAGTGGCGGGATCGATCGCGATTTTATGAATCAGCTCAGGATGTTTTTCAGCGACTTCTTCGATATCCATACCACCCTCGCTGGAGGCCATCAGCACCACGCGCTGCGACACACGGTCAGTCACCATGGAAACGTAGAGCTCCTTGCGAATGTCTGCACCTTCTTCAATCAACAGCCGCCGCACTTTTTGTCCCTCGGGACTGGTCTGATGGGTGACGAGTTGCATGCCCATGATCTGGTTCGCATAGTCGCGCACCTGATCGATTGATTTCGCTACCTTCACGCCACCACCTTTACCGCGGCCACCGGCATGAATCTGTGCCTTGACCACCCAGACCGGACCACCCAGCGTTTCTGCCGCCTTGATCGCTTCATCGACACTCGTGCACGGAATACCGCGCGGCACAGTGACACCGAATTTCTTCAGGATTTCTTTACCCTGGTACTCATGGATTTTCATGCGGACTTCCCCTTAACGCACAATGGTTTTGAATGAATTTTTTGAAATCTTCAGCGCTCGGCTGAAGGCTTGATAACCCAACGCGGGTAATAATTTGCGACGGCCGGTCCGTCGCGTCGCAGCGCATGGCATCGATCCAGCTGAAACGGCGGCTGCGTGCCGTCATCATCATTCTTGCCGTCGCCGGTTGGCAGCACATCGCCCGCAAAGGCTTGTATCGCGGCGGTCGGCAACACGCTGCTTAATTCTGTCAGATGGGTGCAGCCATGTACGCCGGCCAGTCGCTCACGCAAGTGATGCCGAAAGCTCTGTATCAGATTCAAGCCAATCAGTTTTTTATATGCATGACCGAAAGTATCGCAATAACCGGGATAAGGCACGGCGTCAGACACGGCCTCCGCATCAACGATATTGAGTTGGGTATCAATGGTGACTCGGAGCCAGAGATCGTGAATCGGCTCATTCGGCCCACGCTGACCCGAAGCGAGTTCCACCATACGGGGTTTGACATCGGTGATTCGGGCATCGATATCCCAAAGACCATCATCACGCTCGAAGGCTTGCGCCACGATATGGCGGGTGTGCCGCGGCGTGCGTGAGCTTGTAGGGGTGGGCAAGGGCATGGTGCAGAGGCGCTCGGTGAACCGGGGCGGCTGGCGCTCGATGGTCAGTTGTGCAGCCTGTCGCAGCTTCTACGACTGGTGCCACTTAGGTGGCGCTGCAAAGCTGCGGAAGTGTAGCACAGGCAGTCGTGATTTCAGCCTTGAAACCGGCCTCAAGATGCACAAGCGCGACGCCCTCCGAACCACAAACGGCGGGTTGATTATGGTTCGGCACTATGCTGTTTTGCCCGTCGCATTACCGCACTGATCGCTGCGGAAGAAAATCCCCGCTGCTGCAAAAAACGCATTTGCTTGGCCGCTTCAGCAGAAGATTCGGCTCGCTTGCCGAATTTCTTTTCCCAGACCTCCCAGGCACGCTGATCTTCATCGTGATGTAGCGTGCGTTTCAAGCCGGAGACGGTGGCCTCATCCACGCCGTGACTTTGCAATTCCGACAAAATCCGGGAACTGCCATAGCGCGCAGCTCGGCGATTGACCAGGGATTCGGCAAAACGGGATTCGGAAAGAAATTTCGAGGCTTCCAGCCAATCGAGCACGGCAGGAATATCGTCAGATTCGTCGGCGTAGCGGGCCAGTTTTCGGGCCAGTTCCTGCCGGCTGTGCTCGCGCGCTGCGAGATACCGCAGCGCGCGCGCTTTCAGACTGGGTTTAGGTCGCGGCATGGGCAAGGAGCGCTGTCCGTGTGGGTCTCAGCGCCGCCGGCAACCCGCCGAAACGTACGCTTACTCGCCTTCCTTCATGTCGGCGAGGGCTTTGGCTGCCTTGCGGGCAGCGGCAGGAGAAAGCTCGGCCGGTGCGTCAGATTTAGCCTCTGCCGAGGCGTCAGCGTCAGTCTTGGATGCCTTGACTTTCGGCGCTGGGGGCAGCGCGGGTAATTGCGGCACACCGAGATGCTCCCGAACCTTGTTTTCGATCTCGTGCGAGAGTTCCGGACGCTCTTTCAGATACTGGCGTGCATTGTCCTTGCCCTGACCAATACGTTCGCCGTTGTAGCTGTACCAGGCGCCGGATTTTTCCACGATTTTTGCCTCGGAACCGATATCGAGGATTTCACCTTCGCGCGATGTGCCCTCGCCATACAGAATGTCGAAATGCGCTTCCCGGAAAGGCGGCGCCACCTTGTTCTTGACAACCTTGACGCGCGTCTCGTTGCCAATGACTTCGTCGCCTGATTTGATCGAGCCAGTGCGGCGGATATCCATCCGTACTGATGCATAAAACTTCAGTGCATTACCGCCCGTGGTGGTTTCCGGATTGCCGAACATGACACCGATTTTCATGCGAATCTGGTTGATGAAAATTACCATCGTGTTGGTACGATTGATGGAACCGGTCAGCTTGCGCAAGGCCTGTGACATCAGTCGGGCCTGCAAGCCGGGCAGTGAGTCGCCCATATCGCCTTCGATCTCGGCACGGGGCGTCAGAGCGGCCACCGAGTCGATGACGACCAGATCCACTGCGCCCGAGCGCACCAGCGCCTCGGTAATTTCCAGCGCCTGCTCACCGGTATCTGGCTGGGAGATCAGTAAATCATTGAGGTTGACACCCAGTTTCTGCGCATACGTTGTATCCAGCGCATGCTCGGCATCAATGAACGCGCAGGTTCCACCGAGTTTTTGCATTTCAGCGATGACTTGCAGAGTCAGTGTCGTCTTGCCCGAGGATTCAGGGCCGTAGATTTCCACCACGCGTCCACGCGGCAGGCCACCGACACCCAGCGCCACATCCAGCCCCAGCGAACCCGTGGAGACCACCTGCACTTCTTCCGTGACTGAGCCGTCAAGGCGCATCACGGAGCCCTTGCCGAACTGCTTCTCGATTTGCGCGAGGGCTGCGCCAAGTGCCTTGGCTTTATCAGCGTTTGTGGCTTTTTTGTCGTCCATGAATGCTCTCTCAGTTCGGTGAATAGGTTTGCCGGTTGCGTTGGCTAGTTTGCCGGAAGCGCCAGCCAGTACTGTATAAAAAAACAGTGGCTTAGGCAAGTCTAATTTCAAGCCAATAAAATATTAAAAAGAAAACTTTATCGAAATAAGCGCTCAGATGCTTTGTTGATGGCAACATCCAAAGTCAATAGACTGGTAACCCGTTACCCGACAATTCCGGGCCGGTGGTCTGCGCACGCAGACCGCGGACCCTCAAGATAAAGATAAACACATGCGTATCCTGCTCGCCGAAGATGACAGTGTGCTGGCCGATGGCCTGACGCGCTCATTGCGACAGTCCGGCTATGTGACGGATTGCGTCAACAACGGACAGGCTGCCGACAATGCGCTCTCGACCCAGGATTTCGACTTGCTGATTCTCGATCTGGATTTGCCGGTGATGTCCGGGCTTGAGGTGTTGCGGCGTCTGCGGACCCGCGAATCCCGGGTGCCCGTGCTGATCCTGACCGCGGCGGATTCCGTCGAACAGCGAGTCAAGGGGCTGGATCTGGGCGCCGATGACTACATGGCCAAACCGTTTGCGCTCTCGGAGCTGGAGGCGCGCGTGCGGGCGCTGACCCGGCGCGGCGCCGGAGGCGGTCCGACGGTCATCCGTCATGGTCCGCTGAGCTTTGATCAGGTTGGCCGGATCGCCTACATGAACGATCACATGATCGACCTCTCCGCGCGCGAACTGGGATTGCTGGAGGTGCTGCTCAAGCGCAGCGGGCGGCTGGTCTCGAAAGACCAGCTGGTCGATCACCTGTGCGAATGGGGTGAAGAAGTCAGCAACAATGCCATCGAAGTCTATGTGCATCGTCTTCGCAAAAAAATTGAAAGCGACGGCATCCGGATTGCGACGGTGCGAGGACTGGGTTACTGCCTTGAGAAATTCGTATCGGCGCACCATGCCGGCACCGGCACTGCCTGACGGTGACCGTGGATTCCGAGCGCAGCCAGCCGGGGGAAGCCGTTCCTTCGAATTCGGTACGAGACACGAACAGTCAGCATTCGCTGTTCGGCGAAATCCTTGACTGGATGCTGATGCCTTTGCTGCTGATCTGGCCTGTCAGCATCGGAGTGACCTACCTGATCGCCACATCAATCGCCAACGAACCTTTCGATCGCGCCCTGGAAGATCGCGTCACCGTCATCGCGCAACAGGTCAAAGAAGTGAATGGCGAGGTCAGCGCCGAACTACCGTATTCCGCCCGTGACATTCTGCGTGCGGATGACGTCGACAATGTGTATTTTCAGGTTCGTGGCGCGCAGCGCCAGATGGTGTCGGGCGACACCGATATTCCTCTGCCTGACGAAGAAGACAAGCCCATACCGTGGTCGGTAATGCTGCGCGACGCACAGATGCGCAACACGGAAGTGCGCGTCGCCTATCTGTACGTGAATCTGCAACCCATACGCGTGGCAAGGCCAGGGGCTGAAGGCCCACACTATGCCTTGGTACAGGTTGCAGAAACACTGGAAAAAAGACGGCAACTGGCCAACCAGATTATCAAGGGCGTGATCCTGCCCGAATTTATCATTCTGCCCATTGCACTCACTCTGTTGTGGTTCGCACTGGTGCGCGGCCTGTCACCCCTGGCCACTTTGCAGGACCATATACGCTCACGGCGCTCGGATGACTTGTCGCCGATTGATTCACGGGCCGTGCCTGAAGAAATCTCGCCACTGGTACGTTCACTCAATGACATGCTTGCGCGTCTCTCACAAAGTATTCATTCACAAAAACGATTCATTGCCGATGCGGCGCATCAGATGAAAACACCACTCGCCGGCATGCGCATGCAGTCGGAACTGGCGATGCGCCAGACCAGTCGCGAAGAAATTCAGCGCTCGCTGGAGCAGTTGTCAAAGAGCTCCGAATCGGCAACCCGTCTGGTCAACCAGTTACTGGCTCTGGCACGCGCTGAAAATGATTCGCCACAAACAACCTCGCTGCAACCCACAGACTTGCGTGCGCTGGCTCGAGATACCGTTCAGGACTGGTTTCAGACTGCGTTGGCGCGACAGATCGACCTCGGTTTTGAAGAAGACGAAAGAGAACTCGTCGTACAAGGCAACGCCACCATGCTGCGAGAAATGCTGAACAACCTGATCGACAATGCATTGCGCTACACCCAAGTTGGTGGACGCGTCACGATCAGCGTACGCGCTGATCAAAAGCGCAACAACGTGCTACTGGAGGTCGAAGACAATGGTCCGGGTATCGCATCGATGGAGCGCGAACAGGTATTCGAACGTTTTTATCGCATACTCGGCAGCGATGTCGAAGGCAGCGGACTGGGGTTGGCCATCGTGCGCGAAATCGCCCAGCGCCATGCGGCGCGTATCGATTTGTTCGACAATCCGCACGCCAGCGATCCGCGCTTTCCTGGTCTGCTGATTCGCATCAGTCTGCCGATGGTGTCCGCACTGCCATCGAAAGAAAGTATTCATTGATGACGGACTATGCCGGACAGCGCCCTGCGCACGCAGTCAACTTCTGGCGGCGTGTCCAAATACTCACGCTTTTTTTACTGACGATCTGGCTGCTGGTGAGCTTCGGGTTCGCGTTTTACGCGCGTGAACTGGTCGGCCTCGCCGTATTTGGCTGGCCCTTGCCGTTTTACATGGCAGCACAAGGAACCACACTGGTTTACCTGACGCTGGTTGGTGTGTATGTACTGGCCATGAAAAAACTTGACGCGCTGGCTGTGGCAGAGGCTGCGGATGAAAACTGACAGCTTCACGCGGCGGCTGGTACGGTATTTCAGCCTGTACACCGCAGGCTTCGGGTTTTTGCTGATGTCGCTGGCCATACTCGAGCATGAAGGCTTTCCGCGCTTCTGGCTTGGCTATTTGTTTTTGTTTGCCACCATTCTGGTGTATGCCTTCATCGGGGTCTTCAGCAGAACCTCGGATGTCACCGAGTACTATGTCGCGGGCCGCCGCGTACCCGCGCTATTCAATGGCATGGCCACGGCAGCTGACTGGATTTCTGCGGCGAGTTTCATGGGCCTGGCCGGCGGCTTGTACTTGCAGGGTTTTGACGGTCTGGCCTACATCATGGGCTGGACGGGTGGCTACTGTCTGGTAGCGATGCTGATCGCACCTTATCTGCGCCAATTCGGCCAGTACACGGTGCCCGATTTTCTGTCTGCGCGTTATTCAGGCAAGAACGGGAGTCACACGGTTCGGCTGCTGGCGGTGATTGCGACCGTGATCATCTCGTTTACCTATGTGGTGGCGCAGATTTACGGGGTAGGACTGATTACCTCCCGCTTCACTGGCATTGATTTTTCAGTTGGTATTTTCCTCGGCCTGGCCAGTATTCTTGTCTGCTCTTTTCTGGGTGGCATGCGCGCGATTACCTGGACGCAGATCGCGCAATACATCATTATCCTGATAGCTTTCATGATCCCGGTGTCGTGGCTGGCGATGAAGCAAACCGGCATACCCGTCCCACAGATCGCCTACAGTTCAGCGGTAGAAAAACTCACTGCGCAAGAAAAACGGCTTGCTGCCAGCAAGAGCGAGCAACAAGTGCGCGCGCTGTATCGCGAACGTGCACAACAATACGACGCCAAGCTGGCCGCCTTGCCACGCTCATGGGATGAGGGTCTGCGAGATGCACGCCGCCGGCTGCAGGCGCTACAAACCAGCAATGCCTCACTCATCGAGATCAAGGCCGCAAACCGCGCACTCACTGATTACCCAAAAAGTCCGGCAGAAGCACAGCGCGTCTGGCTGCTCGCACGTGATGCCGACCTCGCGCGATCGCAGGCGCTGCAATCGCATACACAGCCTTTCCCCGCAGCGGACAAAGCCGACTCGGACATACAACGCAATAATTTTCTGGCGCTGGTGTTCTGCCTGATGCTGGGTACCGCCGCATTACCCCATGTGCTGGTGCGCTCGTACACAACGCCGTCCGTTCCGCAGGCACGTGCGTCAGTTTTCTGGGCACTGTTTTTTATTTTGTTGCTCTATACCGCCTTTCCCGCACTGGCCGTGCTGGTGAAATATGAAATCTATACCTCGCTGGTCGGCTCCCCTTTCACCGACCTCCCCGCTTGGGTCAGCTACTGGGCCAATATCGACAAACTCAAACCGCTCATCAGCATCACCGATATCAATCAGGATGGCCTGGTACAACTGGCAGAAATCGTGATCAATGGCGATATGGTGATGCTGGCCACGCCGGAAATCGCCGGCATGCCGTATGTAATTTCAGCACTGATTGCGGCCGGCGCTCTGGCCGCCGCGCTGTCCACGGCCGATGGCCTGCTGCTGACGATCTCGAGTGCGCTCTCGCACGATACCTATTTCAACATGCTGAACCCAACTGCCTCGAGCCATAAACAAGTCACCATTTCCAAGCTCATCCTGCTGGTGGTCGCCCTGCTGGCTGCTTACACCGCTTCTTTCAGATCGGGCGATATTCTGTCCATGGTCAGCATTGCCTTTTCGATAGCGGCATCGACCTTATTCCCCGCACTGGTTTTGGGCGTTTTCTGGAAACGGGCGAACCAAGAGGGCGCAATTGCGGGCATGCTGACCGGATTTTTTGTCTGCCTCATCTATTTGGTGCAAACCAATCCTGCTCTGGGCGGCAGCAGCGCGCAACAATGGTTCCATATCGCACCCGCCTCCGCTGGCGTTTTCGGTGTTCCCGCGGGGCTGATCGTGATGATCATCGTCTCTTTGCTCACGCCACCGCCGAAGGCTGAGTTACTCGCGCTGGTCGACCGTCTGCGCAGTCCCTGAAAATTCCTCGCTGGCATGCTTCTTGATA
>JAJTGC010000129.1 GCA_021298975.1 Oxalobacteraceae bacterium | reverse complement strand
GATATTCCCCGCATGGTGGCGCGCCTGCTGAATGAGAATCTGGATCTGGTGGCCGGCTGGCGCAAAGATCGCAAAGATGGTCTGTGGCTGCGCAAGATCCCCTCGCGCATCGCGAACCGACTGATTGCGCGGCTGACCGGCGTGCATCTGCGCGACTATGGTTGCAGTCTCAAAGTCTTCCGTGCATCGGTGCTTAAAAAATTACGCTTGTACGGTGAAATGCATCGATTCATTCCTGCCTGGCTGTCAACCGTCACCCAGCCACGCCGCATTGCGCAGGAGGTGGTGCAACATCATCCGCGTGTGCATGGTGTTTCCAAGTACGGCATATCTCGCACCTTCCGTGTGCTGCTTGATTTGGTGTTTGTGTATTTTTTCATGCGCTTTCGCAGCCGTCCCGGTCATTTTTTTGGTGGTATCGGCATTGCGCTGGGTGCACTGGGTGGCGTGATCCTGTCGTATCTGTTCACCCTCAAGCTGGTGTTCGGTGAATCCATCGGCGGTCGCCCCTTGCTGTTTGCGGGCTTCTTTCTGGTGATCGCTGCCGTGCAGATGGTGACCGCCGGCGTGCTGGCCGAAGTCCTTGCGCGAGTGCTGTTCGAATCGGGCGGGACACGTTCCTATTTTCTGCGTGATGAGTCCGTGCCATCGTCGGATGAGGGCTGGTATCACGCCTCCGATGCGACAAGCAATCATGCGGGGACTTCCCGATGATATCCGCTGACGCGGCGGCCGCCAGCCGCTCGCGCAGCGCACTGCTGACCTTGCTGGCGCTGATTGTGTTGATTGCAGGATGGCGCGCGATGGTCGCCGCCGGTGTGTCCTTGTCCGTGGACGAATCCTATTACGTTGCCTGGTCGAAGTCGCCTGATTTTGGTTACTGGACCAAGCCACCCATGATCGCGTGGACTATCGGTGCAGCGCGCATGCTGTGTGGTGAAAGCGCGGGTTGTGTGCGGCTGGTACCGGTGATGGCGTTTCCGGTGTCGACGCTGCTGATGTTTGTGCTGGCGCGTCGTTTGGCGTTTACCGAGTGGCAGGCATGCATTGCTGCGCTGGCATTTGCAACGTTGCCAATGACGTCTTTCTACGGCGTGGCAGCGACCACCGATGGCTTGCTGCTACTGTACTGGATCGCTGCGATGCTGTGTTTACGGATCGCGCTGGAGGGTAATCGTATTGCCTGGCTGGTCGCCGGTGGGTTCATGGGGCTGGCGCTGCTGTCGAAATACTCTGCCGGTATTTTTGCCGCCTCGGCCGCACTGGCGATGCTGCATCCGAGCTGGCGGCATTGGTGGCGCAGCCCCTGGCCCTGGCTTGGGGGGCTGACTGCACTGGTGGTTTTCTCTCCCAATCTGTGGTGGAACTTCACGCACGGCTCGCCGACCTTTGCGCATACCGCAGAGATTTCCGAGCATGGTGGTTATTCCGCGCATCCTGCCGCCATGCTGGAATTCCTGCTATCGCAATTTCTGGTCGCCGGTCCGATCATCTTTGTGAATATCCTGCTGGCAGTACTGCTGTATCACTTCGATGTGCTGGTGCGCGAACCTTTGGGCTTGCCACACACAGTGCGCACGGATCCTTTCTGGGCCACGCGCAGCTGGCCGAACATTCATGCGCAGGTGAGGGAGGTACTGCGCAATCCGCCATCGGGCAATCCAAGTAGCTTCGTGGCTTCTGACGATCGCGCAGTGCTCGCGCAATTACAGTGGGGATTGGTGTTGTCGCCGGGTTCTGCACTGGGTTGGCAGCGCGGCGCACGGCCGGCTAATCATTTCGATCAGCATTTTCCGTTGCCTGCCAAGCTTGATGCGCCCGTGTTGCTGGTCACGACAGCACCTGCAGCCGACGTGCTGGCAGCGTTTCCAGCGGCGCAATCCGCAGGCACGGCGCGTTCCGAGGTGCTGCAAGGCAGACCGCTGAGTTTGCCAATGTGGTGGTTGGTGCCTGAAGCGCATTAAGTAGCGTCGTATCTTTGATTGTCAGAGTCTGCTGCTGCGCGACGAAAGACACTGGATCCCCCCTTGCAGGGCGCGCACTGGCCTGCAAGCCAGTGCCGTTGCGCGGGCAGACCGCATGCGGTCTGAAATCCCCGCTCCACCTTTCGCCACCTGTCGCCGGGAGCAAGTGGGGAATTCGGATCGCATGGGACCCGCCCACGCAGCAGTCATCACATGCAGGTGATGACGGTTGGAATATGACGGTCGCCTCAACCACTACCGTCATCCTGGCGAAAGCCGGGATCCAGTCTTTGTTTTATCTACGGATATCAGGCGGTAAGACGCTGGTCTTCGTTGCTTCGGATGTCGGTGCTGATTTCAGCGTTGGCTTCCGTGTTGGATTCAGCATCGTGGTCAGTGCCTTGACTCGAGTAGTTCTCCATCGCTTTTTTCAGTTCTTCCCGATACCGCTCGACTGACGCCGCCTTCACATGGCCAAAGCCTCTGATTTTTTCGGGCAGCGATGCGATCGTAATCGCCGCTGACAAGCGCTCCGAAGTCAGTGTCGGTAGCAAGTTCGTGATTAGCTCACGATAGTCGACGATCAGTTGCCGCTCCATCTTGCGCTCGGTAGTCCAGCCGAACAGATCGAGCTTCGTGCCGCGCAGTGCTTTGAACTTTGCCAGCAGCTTGAACGCCGGCCAGACCCAACTGCCGTACTCGGCCTTTTTCGGCTGACCTTGTGCATCCTTCTTCGCGAACAGGGGCGGCGCGAGATTGAATGAGAGTGTGAGCTTGCCATCCAATTGCTGCGTCAGACCCTTCATGAAAGCGGGATCCGTGTAGAGCCGCGCGACTTCGTATTCATCCTTGTACGCCATCAGTTTGAACAGTGATTTCGCCACCGCCTTGGACAGCTTGTCGCCTTGTCCGAGCTTTGCTTCGGCTTGTTTCACGTCATCGACCAGTGTCTGATACTGCTGCGCATAGTCTGCGTTCTGATAGGCGGTCAGGGATTCAACCCGGCGAGTGACGATAGCCGTCAGCGTCTCCGGCATTTTCAGCACCACAGGTTGTGACGGCAGCGCGATTTTCTCGACTGCTTTCTGATCGACGGCAGCACGGCGACCCCAACGGAAGGCTTCCTGATTAAAGGCGATGGCCACGCCATTGAGTTCAATGGCGCGCATCAGCGAGCACTCCGATAGAGGTAGCAAGCCTTTCTGATAGGCATAGCCGAGCATGAACAGGTTGCTTGCAATCGCGTCACCTGTCAGTGCTGTCGCCAGTTGGGTGGCATCGATATAGTCTGCGGCGCCGGCGACTGATGTATCGATCAAGGTCTTGACTTCATCGGCCGGGAATTGCCAGTCAGGCTGACGCGCAAAGGGGCCGATGGGTTGCTGGTGACTATTGATCACGGCGCGTGTGCGGCCGGGTCGCATTTTGGCGATGGCGTCGTGCGTGCCGGCTGTGAGCATGTCACACCCGAGCACGAGATCGGCTTCGCCAGTCGCGATACGCTGCGCGCGTATGGCGTCGGGTGTGGCGGCGATTCGCACATGCGAGGTGACTGAGCCATTCTTTTGCGACATGCCGGTCATGTCGAGCACGGACACGCCTTTGCCTTCGAGATGACCTGCCATGCCAAGCAGCGCGCCAATGGTGATCACGCCCGTGCCGCCAATACCGTTGATCAGAATGTTATACGACGTCTCGCAAGAGGCGGGTATGGGTTCGGGAAGTGTGTCGGTATTGTCTTGCGTGCTGTCTTTGGTAGTCGTTACCGACTTCATTTTTTTCAGTGTGCCACCAGTGACAGTGACGAAGCTCGGACAAAAGCCCTTCACGCACGAATAATCCTGATTGCACGAGGATTGATCGATGGTCCGCTTGCGACCGAATTCGGTCTCCAAGGGCATGATCGAGGTGCAGTTGGATTGCATGCCGCAGTCACCGCAGCCTTCGCACACAGCTTCGTTAATGAAGAGCCGCTTGGACAGCTGGGGTAATTCACCTTTTTTGCGACGACGGCGCTTCTCGGCAGCACACACCTGATCGTAAATCAGGACGGACACGCCCTGGACTTCACGCAACTCGCGCTGCACTTGGTCCATGTCGGCGCGATCATGCAGCGTGACGTGCGAGGG
>JAJTGC010000128.1 GCA_021298975.1 Oxalobacteraceae bacterium | reverse complement strand
GCGGTACGGCGCGAGGCTTTCGTGCCAACGGCTTACAAGGCGCTGGCCTTCGTCGATACCGAGATTCCCCTGCCTCAGGGCGAAAACATGCTCTCGCATAAACTGGAAGCGCGCCTGCTGCAGGAAGCGGCTGTGCAAAAGCACGAATCGGTGCTGGAAATCGGTGCCGGTTCGGGCTATATGGCGGCGCTGCTCGCGCATCACGCAAAGCAGGTCGTGACCGTCGATATCGTGCCTGAACTGAAAGCACTCGCTGAAAAAAATCTGGCCAACTATGGCGTGGGCAATGTCCACGTTGCGCTGGGGGACGGGGCACGCGGCTGGACTGGTAGCGGCTCGCAAGCCTTTGACGTCATCATGCTCTCAGGCTCATTGCCTGTGATGCCTGATGCCTTTCTGCACCAGCTGAGCGTGGGCGGACGGATTCTGGCTGTCCTCGGTGAGGCACCGGTGATGTCGGCTTGCCTCATTACGCGCGTGTCCGACGATGCCTGGGATACGGTCAAATTGTTTGAAACCAGTATCAAAGCGTTGCGCAATGCCGAGAAGCCCTCGGCATTTCGCTTCTGAGACGGACCGCGACATGGAACACATCTCCGCTGCCGAACTCGCCGTATGGCTGGCCGACCCAGCGCGCACCCGACCCTTGCTGCTCGATGTGCGCGAGCCCTGGGAATACGAGACTTGCCGCATTGTTGACTCTGTGCTGATGCCCATGGCCAGCGTCCCGGCGCGGCAGGAGGAACTCGACCCCGAAACGCCGGTTGTCTGTATCTGCCATCATGGCGCACGCAGCATGCAGGTCGGCGCATTTCTGGAGCGTGCCGGCTTTGCGAACGTCACCAACCTGACTGGCGGTATTCATGGGTGGGCGATGCAGGTCGATGGCAGCATGCCGACTTATTGAGACTGATTACTGAACATCACTGGAAAAATAATGAACAAGACGCCGCTGGCTGTGCTGATTGCCTCAGCCCTGTTGTCGATGGATGCGACAGCGCTGGATTTGATGGATGCCTACCGCGCCGCCCAAGCGTATGACAGTCAGTTTGCCAGTGCGCGCGCTGCACGCGAGGCCAATTCGGAAAAATCCGTGCAGGGACGGGCGGGCTTGCTGCCGTTGGTGACCGTGACGGGATCCGCCAACAAAGTCAATGGCGAATCCACCCTCAATCCGAACATCAATTATTCGGCTAATAGTTATCAGCTGCAGCTCAGGCAGCCCCTGTACAACCGTGCCAGCGGTGATGTCTACGAACAAAGCAAACTGCAAGTGGCGGTGAGTGAAGTGCAGTTCGATCAGGCAAAAAGCGACCTGATGATTCGCGTGGCTCAAGCGTATTTCGATGTACTTGCCGCACAGGACACGATTGCCTTCATTCAGGCACAACGTGTCGCCATTGCGGAGCAGCTTGCCTCGGCCAAGCGCAACTTCGAAGTTGGCACGGCGACCATTACCGACACCCATGAGGCACAGGCCCGTTACGATCTGTCAAATGCCCAGGAAATCGCAGCCACGAATGATCTTGAAGTCAAACGCAATACCTTCGCGCAAATTACCGGCAAGCTGCCGCCATCGCTCAGTAGCCTGAAAACAGGCCTGAAGCTGAATCCTCCCGAACCGGCCAGCATGGACCCTTGGGTACAGACGGCAGAGTCCGGCAATTTCAGTGTGGTAGCTCAGGGACTGCTGGCGGAGATAGCGAAACTAGAAATCAGCCGTAATCGTGCCGGTCATCTGCCGACGCTGGATGCGGTAGCCAGTTACGGCAGCAACACGAGTTTCTTCACCTCAGCCATAACCACCACCACCACCAATATCGGCGTGCAGCTGACCATTCCGATATTCAGCGGCTACGCTACCAGCAGCAAAATCCGCGAGGCCGTGTCGCTTGAAGACAAGTCGCGTGCCGATCTGGATACGGCCCGTCGCAATGCAGCGCAGGCGTACGCATCAATATTGACGTGCTCAATGCACAGCAGCAGCTGTACTCGACCCGACGCGATCTGGCCAAGGCACGCTATGACACGCTGTTGAACGGCCTGCGACTCAAGGCCGCCGCGGGTAGTCTGAGCGAAGCCGATCTGGCACAGTTCAACCAGTTATTCGAAGCCAGACAACCCTGAGGCGGCGCTGATTCACTTCTCTTGCATGCGTCAGCACGGACTTGGGAACAGTCTGCACCACATCCGCCTTGTTGATTTTGCATTTAACGCAAGCCAAAGGACGGCTTCATCAAAGAAAAATCCGGCCTGCACGCAGACGGGTGGCGCTGGCTCTATTGTGTACGGGGACATCAGTGGCTAGGGTGGCAATGGCCGCAGGGACTGCAGATCGTGATCAGTCATAAAACTTTGACTGCGGATTATTGGTACTTCATCTGGCGGGTGGCGCAAATCTGTGTAATCAGGTGCTTTTTTAATGTGGCGAAAATTCATGAATAACAAGAACACATCCAGCAAACTTCTGATCTCCGGCTTGTTGCTGGGACTGCTCGCCGCTTGCGGCGACAAAAAAGAAGCTCCGAAAACAGGGCCAGGCGGCGCGCCGCCACCCATGACGGTATCGGTCATCACGGTGGCACCGGAAAATATTTCCAACATCACTGAGCTGCCCGGCCGGGTCGAGGCAACACGCACGGCAGAAGTGCGCGCACGCGTCGGGGGAATCGTGCAAAAGCGCGTTTTCAACGAAGGCGGTGATGTTCGAGCCGGACAGGTACTGTATGAAATCGACGCGGCACCGTTTCAGGCCGCTTTCAACAGCGCAAAGGCAACAGCAGCGCAAGCCGAGGCAGGACTGGTGCGCGCAGAAGCCAATCTGTCTCAGGCCAACACCAAACTCAGTCGCTACCGCGGGCTGGTAGAAAGCAATGCGATCAGCAAACAGGAATTTGATGATTTGCAAAGCGCACAGAAACTGGCTGCTGCGGATGTAGCGGCGGCGACTGCGGCAATAGGCACTGCACGCGCTGCCATTGAAACTTCTCGGCTCAATCTTTCCTATGCCACGGTCACCGCGCCGATCTCCGGCCGTATCGGCCGCGCGCTGATTACCGAAGGCGCGCTGGTGACGGCGAACGATCAGCACAGCATGGCCGTGATCCAGCAACTCGATCCGATTTATGTCACGCTCACCCAGTCCAGCGTTGAAACACGTCGCCTGAGAGATATCGTCAGCCAGTCAGGCAAGGGCGGTGCAAAGGCCAAGCTGATTCTGGTAACGGAAGACGGACAACCCTATGAGCACCCGGGTCAGCTGCTTTTTTCCGAAGCAATGGTTGATCCGGCGTCCAGCTCTGTCATCCTGCGCGCGCAATTTCCCAATCCGCAGCGAGCACTGCTGCCCGGCACCTATGTACGCGTGCGTCTCGAACAGGGTACGCGCGCCGGTGCCATCACCGTGCCACAGCAGTCGGTCATGCGAACTGCCGATGGTGCCGTCGTGATGACCGTTGATGGCAACGGTACCGTGTCGCCACGACCGGTGAAAACCGATGGCGCCTTTGGCACAAAATGGATCATCAGCAGCGGCCTCAATCACGGCGACCAGGTGATCGTCGAAGGGCTGCAGAAAGCCAAGCCCGGCGCCACCGTCAAGCCAACCCCCTGGAGTCCGCCGGATACAGGCAGCAACGACAAAGCCACACCGCCGCAAGACAAATAAAAACTAAGGACGCGTCGCCATGGCAAAGTTTTTCATTGATCGGCCTGTCTTTGCATGGGTGATTGCACTTTTCATCCTGCTGGCCGGCATTCTCGCGATACCGAATCTGCCTATTTCGCAATACCCGCAGATTGCCCCTCCCACCATCATCGTCAATGCGGTGTATCCCGGCGGCTCGGCACAAACGGTCGATGAGAGTGTCACCAGTCTGATCGAGCAGGAGATGAACGGTGCAGAGAACATGCTCTACATCGAATCGCAGAGCCAGTCGGACGGACAGACCCAAGTGTCGGTAACCTTCAAGAATGGTACCAATCCCGAGCTCGCCGCAGTGGATGTACAAAACCGTCTCAAGCGTATCGAGGCGCGTCTGCCTCAGGCGGTGGTGCAACAGGGCGTGACCATCACCCGGGCGCGCAGCAACCTGCTGATGTTCGTGAACCTGCGCGCCACCAATGGCGATGTATCCCCGGTCGCGCTCGGCGATTACCTTGCCCGCAATGTGATCAATGAGATCAAGCGTATTCCCGGTGTCGGTGTGGTGCAGCTGTTTGGCACCGAGCGTGCCATGCGCGTGTGGGTCGATCCCGACAAGCTGGTGAACCGTACGTGTTCGCGATATCGGCAAGGTGGAAATTGCCGGGCAATCCTATGGCTTTGCTGCGCGTCTGAACGGCAAGCCGATTGCCGCGATCGGCATTCAGCTGACCCCCACTGCCAATGCGCTGCAAACGGCCGAGCTGGTACGCGCGAAGATGAAAGAACTGAAAAAATTCTTCCCGCCGGGCGTCGAGTACGTCATCCCTTATGACACCTCCTTGTTCGTGAAAATATCGATCGAGGAAGTGATCAAGACGCTGCTCGAAGCCGTCGCGCTGGTGTTCCTGGTGATGCTGCTGTTCCTGCAAAGTCTGCGCTATACGCTGATACCTGCAATCGTGGTACCGGTGGCGCTGATGGGCACTTTTGCGACGATGTCTTTTTTCGGCTATTCCATCAACGTACTGACCATGTTCGGCATGGTGCTGGCCATCGGTATTCTGGTGGATGACGCGATTGTGGTGGTGGAAAACGTCGAGCGCATCATGGCAGAGGAAGGCCTGCCGCCGCGCGAAGCGACGATCAAGGCGATGAGCCAGATTACCGGTGCCATCATCGGCATTACCGCCGTGCTGATTGCGGTGTTTGTGCCGATGGCTTTCTTTACGGGTTCCGTGGGCGCGATCTACCGGCAGTTTTCCATGTCGATGGTCTCGGCCATGGTCTTCTCTGCAATCATGGCAATTACGCTCACACCAGCCCTGTGCGCGACGGTTCTCAAACCCATCGAACCCGGGCATCACGAGCGCAAGGGATTTTTTGGACTGTTCAACCGGTTCTTTCGTCGCACGACAGCGGGTTATGAATCCGGTGTAAAAAAAATGCTGCGCACCACGGGTCGCTATATGGTGATCTATGGCGTGATCATCGCCTGCGTGGTGTGGATGGCGTCGCGCATGCCAACCTCTTTCCTGCCTGCCGAAGATCAGGGCTATCTGCTGGCAAACGTGCAGTTGCCACCTGGCGCCAGTACCGGCCGAACACTCGCAGTGATGGAGCAGGCAGAGCAGTACTTTCTTAAAGAGCCGGGTGTCGCAGGTATCGTCTCGGTGATTGGCTACAGCTTCTCGGGTAATGGCCAGAATGGCGGTCTGCTGTTCGTGCCACTCAAGGACTGGAAGGAACGCACCACGCCAGAGGTCAGCTCGGCCGGTATCGCCCAGAAAGCGATGTCGCTGATGGTGACAATTCGTGATGCGATTGTCTTTACCGTGAACCCGCCTGCGATTCGCGAGCTCGGTAACGCGACGGGTTTCTCGCTGCGGCTGCAGGATCGCGCTGGCCTGGGTCATGATGCACTGCTGGCAGCACGCAACCAATTGCTGGGCATGATGGCCCAAAGCAAAGTCATCAAAAGTGCACGTCCCGAGGGCATGGAAGATTCACCGCAACTGCGACTGGAAATCGACCGCGACAAGGCGAACGCACTGGGCCTGTCGCTCATCGACATCAACACCACGCTGTCGGCCACCTTTGGTACCACTTACGTGAACGATTTTCCGAATCAAGGCCGGCAGCAGCGCGTGATTCTCCAGGCCGAGCCGAACAAGCGCCTGATGCCCGAGGATATCGATAAACTCCACGCGCGCAATGCGCAGGGTGCCATGGTGCCTTTCTCCGCATTTACGCAGAGCCGCTGGATTACGGGCCCGGTGCAGCTGGTGCGCTTCAATGGCTATCCTGCAATGAAGGTACAAGGCGATGCAGCGCCCGGTGCATCGTCAGGTGATGCGCTGGCCGAGGTGGAACGGATGGTGTCGCAACTGCCGGCAGGTGTGGGCTTCGAGTGGGCCGGCCAGTCCTTTGAGGAAAAAGCCGCAGGCTCGACTGCGACATTGTTGTTCGCCTTGTCCCTATTGGCCGTGTTTCTGGTGCTGGCTGCCTTGTATGAAAGTACGGCAATCCCGCTGGCGGTCTTGCTGGTCGTGCCGCTCGGTGTGCTTGGCGCCGTGGCGTTCACAATCTGGCGCGATATGCCTAACGATGTTTACTTCAAGGTCGGTCTGATTGCGATCATTGGCTTGTCAGCGAAGAACGCGATTCTGATTATTGAATTCGCCAAGGATCTGCAGGCTGATGGCATGGATCTGGTCGAGGCGACACTGACGGCCGTTAAACTGCGCTTCCGACCCATCATCATGACCTCGCTGGCCTTCATCCTCGGTGTGCTGCCGCTGGTCTTGGCGACCGGTGCCGGATCAGCCAGCCAGCGCGCAATTGGTACCGGCGTCATGGGCGGCATGATCACCGCCACCGTGCTGGCTGTATTTTTTGTTCCGGTATTTTTTGTTGTGGTTCGTCGCATCTTCAAGGGCAATGAGCGACAGCGAAAATTGTATGCGGCGCACATGCATCAGGAAGAAGAAAAATCATGACAA
>JAJTGC010000065.1 GCA_021298975.1 Oxalobacteraceae bacterium | reverse complement strand
GTGGCGAGTCCTGCAAATCGAATGAAAATTGTAGGCGTGCGCGAGCTCAGTTGGCCACACCTTGATGCATTCGGTTGTAAGCCCACCACAATTGAGCTTGCCCTGGCATCGCGCACCATGGCAAACAAGTTCGGGCAACCCAAGCTGGGGGGCACGCTACAATACTCACTTCCCTGGAGTCAATTGATGCGCCAATACCTCGATTTCATGCGCCATGTGTATGACCATGGCACGACCAAGACCGATCGCACCGGCACCGGCACGCGTTCCGTCTTCGGTTATCAGATGCGGTTTGATTTGCAGGAAGGCTTCCCGCTGGTCACGACCAAAAAATTGCATCTCAAATCCATCATTCATGAGCTGATCTGGTTTCTGGCCGGCTCGACCAATATCGCTTATCTGAAAGAAAACGGCGTTTCCATCTGGGACGAATGGGCCGATACGAAGGGTGATCTGGGTCCCATCTACGGTTATCAATGGCGCAGCTGGCCTACGCCGGATGGGGGACATGTCGACCAGATTGCGCAGCTGATCCAGCAGATCCAATCCAATCCCGATTCGCGCCGGCTGATCGTCTCGGCATGGAATGTGGGCGACATACCGCAAATGAAGCTGCCGCCTTGTCATGCCTTTTTTCAGTTCTATGTCGCCGATGGCAAGCTGTCCTGCCAGCTGTACCAGCGCAGCGCGGATATTTTTCTCGGCGTGCCATTCAACATTGCCTCCTATGCCTTGCTGACGCACATGGTGGCGGAGCAGACCGGACTGGATGTTGGTGATTTTGTCTGGACCGGTGGCGACTGCCATCTGTATGCGAACCACATGGATCAGGTGGCGGAACAATTGTCGCGCGACCCCCTGCCCTTGCCCAAGCTCGCTCTCAAACGCAAACCGGCCACGATTTTTGATTACCAATACGAAGATATCGAGATCGTCGGCTACCAGTCGCATCCCGCGATCAAAGCACCCGTCGCGGTGTAAAGCGCCGGCTTCGACTATCATCAAGCGACCATGCCCGCTACGCTCACTCTGATTGTCGCCACCGAACGCCACCAGGGCATCGGCATTAACAACGCCCTGCCTTGGCGGCTGCCAGAAGATCTGGCGTTTTTCAAGCGCACCACCACCGGTCACCCCATCCTGATGGGCAGGAAGACCTTTGAGTCCATAGGAAGACCGCTGCCCAATCGACGCAATATCGTTGATCGTGACCGAGATTGATGCTGACTTTGCCTGCGACGCCTTCTTCCCGGCGATTGATCCTGCCGTCTGGAAAGAGGTCTCGCGCGAGCCACATCAATCGGCTGAACAGGGAATTGCTTACGCTTTTGTCATCTATCATCGGCGCTAACGGCACAGGCGCGAAATTGGGGACGCAATTTCCCCCATCTCGCCCTCATATCTGAGAAAATCCCGCTTTATTTTTTAGCAGCCCACCCCGCCGGGGCACCGGTTTGCAACAGGAGCACCAATGAAATTCCGCTTCCCCATCGTCATCATTGACGAAGACTTCCGCTCCGAAAACACCTCCGGACTCGGCATACGCGCGCTCGCCGATGCGATGGAAAAAGAAGGCATGGAAGTGCTGGGCGTAACCAGCTACGGCGATCTGTCGCAATTTGCGCAACAGCAGTCACGTGCCTCGGCGTTCATCCTGTCGATCGACGATGAGGAATTCGGCGGCGGCAGTCCTGAAGAAACCGAGCACGCGCTGAAATCGCTGCGCGCCTTTGTGGAAGAAATTCGCTACAAGAACGCCGATATACCGCTGTATCTGTATGGCGAAACGCGCACCTCGCGCCACATTCCCAATGATGTGCTGCGTGAACTGCACGGCTTCATTCATATGTTCGAAGACACGCCGGAGTTCGTCGCGCGTCACATCATTCGCGAAGCACGCTCTTATCTTGACAGTCTTGCACCGCCGTTTTTCAGAGCCATGGTGCATTACGCACAGGATGGTTCCTATTCATGGCATTGCCCCGGACATTCAGGTGGCGTCGCCTTTCTGAAGTCGCCGATCGGGCAAATGTTCCACCAGTTTTTCGGTGAAAACATGCTGCGCGCCGACGTCTGCAATGCCGTCGAAGAGTTGGGTCAACTACTCGACCATACCGGACCAGTGGCCGCCAGCGAGCGTAATGCCGCACGCATTTTCAATGCGGATCACTGCTACTTTGTCACCAACGGAACATCGACTTCCAACAAGATGGTTTGGCATTCCACCGTGGCACCGGGCGATGTGGTTGTCGTGGATCGCAACTGCCACAAATCAGTACTGCACTCCATCATCATGTGTGGCGCGATACCGGTGTTCCTGATGCCGACCCGAAATCACCTCGGCATCATCGGCCCCATTCCGGTGGAAGAATTCCGGATGGAGAACATCATGAAGAAGGTGGAAGCCAATCCCTTCGCCCGCGATGCCAAAAACAAGATACCCCGCATCCTCACCATTACCCAATCCACTTACGATGGCGTCATCTACAACGTCGAAACCATCAAGGAGATGCTGGATGGCGAGATCGAAACACTGCATTTCGATGAAGCCTGGCTGCCGCATGCGAGCTTTCATGATTTTTATAAAGACATGCACGCAATCGGCAAGGACAGACCGCGCGCAAAGCAATCCATGATTTTCTCGACCCAGTCCACGCACAAACTGCTGGCGGGTCTGTCGCAGGCCTCACAAATTCTTGTGCAGGAATCGGAAACCGTCAAACTGGATCGGGATAGCTTCAATGAAGCCTATCTGATGCATATCTCTACCTCACCCCAGTACGCGATCATTGCCTCCTGTGATATCGCTGCGGCCATGATGGAGCCGCCGGGGGGTACTGCGCTGGTCGAGGAAAGCATTATTGAGGCACTCGATTTCCGTCGCGCGATGAAAAAAGTCGATGCAGAATGGGGCAAGGACTGGTGGTTCCAGGTATGGGGACCGGAGCAGTTTTCTGCTGAAGGCATCGGCGACCGTGATGACTGGATGATCAACGGTAAAGATGACTGGCACGGCTTCGGAAATATCGAATCGGGCTTCAACATGCTTGATCCGATCAAGGCCACCATTGTCACACCCGGCCTGTCGCTGGAGGGCAAATTCAGCGAGACTGGCATTCCTGCCTCCATCGTCACCAAATACCTGGCGGAGCATGGCGTCATCGTTGAAAAAGCGGGGCTGTACTCCTTCTTCATCATGTTCACCATCGGCATTACCAAGGGTCGCTGGAACACACTGCTGACTGCGCTGCAGCAGTTCAAGGATGACTACGACAAGAACCAACCGATGTGGCGCATCCTGCCGGAATTCGCCGCCGCCAACCCGCGCTATGAGCGTACTGGCTTAAAGGATCTCTGCCATCAGATTCACGACATGTACAAGGCGCATGACATCGCGCGCCTGACAACAGAAATGTATTTGTCCGACATGCAACCGGCAATGAAACCCTCCGATGCGTTTGCAAAAATGGCGCACCGTGAAATTGATCGCGTACCCATTGATGAACTCGAGGGCCGCGTGACTGCCATTCTGCTGACACCCTACCCACCCGGCATTCCACTCTTGATTCCCGGCGAGCGCTTCAACAAGACCATCGTTGATTACCTGCGTTTCGCGCGTGATTTCAACGAAAAATTTCCCGGCTTCGAGACGGATGTGCATGGTCTGGTGAAGCTCGAAGGCGCAGGTAACGCGGGGTATTACGTGGATTGTGTGAGACAATCCGATGCGGAATGACCGTACGGAAGCACTTCTTTCAATCACTTAAAAAAATAACGGAGTCCGACTTTCATCGGACTCCGGCAGCATGTCAATTACAGATCAGGTCTTGGGCAAGGTGACGCCCCGCTGCCCCTGATACTTCCCGCCCCTGTCCTTGTAAGAGGTCTCGCAGACCTCATCACTTTCGAAGAACAAGACTTGCGCACAACCTTCGCGGGCATAAATCTTCGCGGGTAGCGGCGTGGTGTTGGAGAACTCCAGCGTCACATAACCTTCCCATTCTGGCTCAAAGGGCGTGACATTCACGATAATGCCGCAACGAGCATAGGTGGATTTACCCAGGCAGATCGTCAGCACACTCCGTGGGATGCGGAAGTACTCGATCGTGCGCGCCAACGCAAATGAGTTCGGCGGGATGATGCAGACATCACTCTTGAGATCAACAAAGGAGTTCTCGTCGAAATTTTTAGGGTCGACGATGGTGCTGTTGATATTGGTGAAAATCTTGAATTCGTCTGCGCAGCGGATATCGTAGCCGTACGAGGAGGTACCGTAGGACACGATTTTCTGGCCATTGGCTTCGCGTACCTGGCCCGGCTCGAAGGGCTCGATCATGCCGTGGGATTCCGCCATGCGGCGTATCCATTTGTCGGATTTTATGGTCATTTTGGAAAAATTCGGAGATGTAATGTACCAAGTACTGAATTTTACGCGAAGGACGGACTATAAGAACTTACCTTGCCCGGTTATGAGCGTTGAAATTCTCTTATCTCGGTTCGAATACTGTTGTTAATGCCGCGCTCTACGTCATTAAATACCGAAAGAATAGGATCAAAAATACAAGCCAATTTTTCTTGAGCATCCTCTAATTGGTAGGCTGATGCAAATTTAGCGCTTTCAAAATTGACTAATAGTTTCTGATAGTGTGATTCGTAGACATTAATATGATGAGGCTTGTCGTTGGGACGATCCCCAAGTTTAGGATCAAGAATATACTTGTCAATGATCGCCTGCGCTTTCGCCATGGTCGGATTTTTTTTGAAATCCTGAACATCAGCGGAGCACGAAAGCGCGTTTCGATTCATGTCGTCATTTTTGAGTATTGTCAGTACCGCAGCAAACATCTTTGGGTCTTTTTCGCGAAGATTTTTGTACTCACTACCAACTGGATACTTATCCTGAAATTTTCCAAGGAACTGTGCGATGGCAAATCCACGATGATCCCTTTCCGACAAAGACGGTGGCGAATTTCTATTAACATGCCAAGTCGCAATGTCATTAACAACACCTCCAACGTATGACTTTAACTTGAATGCCATGCCGTTAGTAACAGCCGACTGCGCTGCCTCGACATTTTTAGCAACCGAATCAAGCGCTGAGGACATGGCTTCAGAGGTAATTTTCGACGATCGGATAAATTTAGTCGCATTTTCGACAGCAGGCGACGATGCAAAATCCGCTGCTCCGGCGCCGCCCGAACGCTGCCGGGTGTTTATCTGATTCAAGAGCACCTCCATAAAATCAACTTTTATTGACTCATACTGAGTGCCCAATTAGTCAATTTTTTTCGTGGGTAGTGCAGCACGAAAGCATTCAATCGTCAACGCTGCATCGCCTCCCACACCTTCTGCAAGCGCTTGACCGACACCGGCATCGGCGTCTTCAATTCCTGAGCAAACAGCGACACCCGTAATTCCTCCAGCATCCAGCGGAATTCCAGCATTTTCGGGTCACTCTGAGCACCGCCCTTCATCGCCCGTTGCCAGGGCATGGCGGCTTGCTGCCATTCGCTCATCAGCCTCGTATCGCGCGCGGGATCGGCTCTGAGTTTGTCCATCCTGACCTGCATGGCTTTCAGGTAGCGAGGGAAATGCGTCAGCTGGCTGTGTTCGGTTTCCGCCACAAAGCGCTTGTGTATCAGCGCCTGCAATTGGGACTGCATATCGGCTTGCGCCGCCCCATGGGATTTGAGGGCCTGCAATTTCTTGGGCAGGGTATGGTATTCGCCAAGAATTAGCCCGACCAGACGCGCAATTTCGTTGACCAGTAAATTCAGTCTGGCCTTGCCCTCATCGCGTCGCTGGTTGAACTCTGCCGCATTGGTCGGCAGCGGCAATTGCAGACAGGCTCGGGACAGACCGGCCTGGATGATCTGATCACGCAACTCTTCCTGCGAGCCCAGCGCCATGAATTGCATACCCATCTGCTGCAAGCCGGGGACGTTTTTTTCCAGATATTTCAGCTGCTCCTTGAGCTGCAGCGCAAACAAGCGTCGCAGCCCAGCCATATGAATGACGGCAGCCTCATTGGGATCGTCGAATACTTCCAAATCACAATGCGTCGTCCGGTCTACCAGCGCCGGGAATCCGATCAGGGTTTGCTTACCGCGCTGGATTTCGAGCAACTCCGGCAGGGCATCAAAGGACCAGGCGCTGAGATTCTGAAAGCCTGCCGGGCCCGCAGTGCTGCGTTGTGCGGTCGCCACGGCAGCATCGGCCACGCCATTCACCCCGGCCGTCGAGGCTGTACCAGACCGGCCAGCCGGATCTGGAATCGTCTCAACCGGCGCGGACTGTTCAGCGATTTTCTGAAACTGCTCGCGCGCCTGCATACCGAATTCTGCCTGCAAGGCCGCAAGATTGCGGCCCATCTCCAGCTGCCGGCCATGTTCATCAATGATCTTGAAATTCATGAAATGATGGGCGGGCAGCGTTTCAATTTTGAAGTCCGCCGTTTTAACCATCACCGTAGTCTGCGTACGTACATCGGCGATGACCGCATCCAGCAAACTCCCCATGCCGAATTTTTTAACCTCATGAACTCGGTCGCAAAATCCGGCTGCATAGTCCGGCAATGGCACACAATGTCGTCGTAATTTTTGCGGCAACGATTTGAGCAGCAAATGGACTTTTTCTTTCAACATCCCGGGCACCAGCCATTCACATCGCGCAGCGGATATCTGATTGAGCGCATACAGTGGCACCGCGAGCGTCACACCGTCGCGCAGTGAGCCAGGCTCGAAATGATAGGTAAGCGCCATTTCAATGCCCGCATGGCGCATCAGCTTGGGGAACAAATCAGTCGTGACGCCAGCGGCCTCATGGCGCATCAGGTCATCACGGCTGAGATAAAGAATTTTCGGATCAGCGACACTGGCCTTGCGCAGCCATTGTTCAAAGCCCACCGCATGATGGATGTCTTGCGGAATCAGCTGGTCATAGAAAGCAGCAATCAGCTCTTCATCCACCAGTACATCCAGACGACGTGACTTGTGCTCCAGATTTTCTATCTCACGAATCAGTTTCTGGTTGTGTGAAAAAAACGGTGCGCGCGTCTCGAAATCGCCATCAACCAGCGCACTGCGTATGAAAATCTCGCGCGCCTGCTGCGGATTGATCTTGCCGAAGTCTGTTCGGCGCTGACTGTAAACCACCAAGCCATGCAAGGTCGCGCGCTCATACGCAGACACCTGGCCACTCTTTTTCTCCCAACGCGGATCACCCCAGGATTTTTTGAGCAGATGACCGCCGACTTTTTCCAGCCATTCCGGCTGTATCTGCGCCAGTGTGCGTGCATACAGCCGAGACGTATCCACCAGCTCACCGCCCATCACCCAGCGGCCTGCTTTTTTCAACAAGCTCGAACCCGGCCACAGGTAGAACCGAATCCCGCGAGCACCGAGATAGTGCGGCTCGTCATCGGCCTTGTAACCAATATTGCCTAGCAAGCCAGTCAGCAAAGCAAGATGCAGTTGTTCATAGGTGGCGGGTGCCTCATTGATCCGCCAGCCCTGCTCGCGCACGATCGTGAGCAGCTGCGAATGAACATCGCGCCATTCACGCAGGCGCAGCTGCGACAAAAACTGACTGCGGCACTGTTCGTTGAGCTGACGATTGGTTTTTTTTTGAGCGATCGCCTCTTCAAACCAGGTCCATATTTTCAGATAACTGATGAACTCTGATTTTTCATCAGCAAATTTCTTGTGGGCCGCATCGGCCGCCGCCTGCACTTCGACCGGTCGGTCGCGCGGATCCTGAACGGACAGTGCCGCTGCAATGATCAGCATCTCGCCCAGACACTGATGGTCACGGCCCGCCAAAATCATGCGGCCAACGCGTGGGTCCATCGGCAATCGCGCCAGCTGGCGACCCAGCTCGGTCAGTTCCAGTGCCTCGTCGACCGCACCGAGCTCCTGCAGCAGCTGATAACCATCCGCAATCGCACGACCCAGCGGCGGCTCGATAAAAGGAAACTGCTCCACATTACCCAGCCTGAGCGACTTCATACGCAAAATCACCGCCGCCAGCGAGGAGCGCAAAATTTCTGGCTCGGTAAATTTGGGTCGCTGCAAATAATCCTGCTCGTCATACAGACGAATGCACACACCTGCTGCGACCCGGCCGCAACGCCCGGCACGCTGATTGGCCGCCGACTGCGCAATCGCCTCGATCTGCAGCTGCTCCACCTTGTTACGATAACTGTAGCGTTTGACGCGTGCCGTGCCTGCATCAACCACATAGCGAATGCCCGGCACCGTGAGTGAGGTTTCTGCCACATTGGTTGCCAGCACGATGCGTCGCGCGTTACTTGTTTTGAATACGCGCTCCTGCTCCTGCGCCGACAAGCGCGCAAAAAGCGGCAGGATCTCGACATGCGGCGGATGATGTTTGCGCAGCGCCTCGGCGGCGTCACGTATCTCGCGCTCGCCGGGCAGGAAAACGAGAATGTCGCCGGAGCCGACCAACGCGAGTTCATCGACGGCGTCAACGATCGCCTCCATCAGATCGCGCTGTTCGCGACTGCGGGCTGCACCGGATGTGGATGTCGTGCCAGCTTTGGCTTGCGTACCCTGCTCTACCGGCCGCTCCACAGGTCTGTATCGCACTTCCACCGGATACAGTCGTCCCGAGACTTCAATCACTGGTGCCGGTGTTCCTGCATGCTGGAAGTGTTTTGCAAAACGATCGGCATCAATCGTCGCCGAGGTAATGATCAGCTTCAGGTCAGGCCGGCGCGGCAGCAATTGCTTCAGATAGCCCAGCAGAAAATCAATATTCAGACTGCGCTCGTGGGCTTCATCGATGATCAGCGTGTCGTATTGCCGCAGCAGCGGATCGCCCTGGGTCTCGGCAAGCAGAATGCCGTCGGTCATCAGCTTGATCCACGCGCCCTCGGACAAGGTGTCGTTGAAACGTACCTTGTAGCCCACATGCATGCCGGGTGGGGAACCGAGTTCCTGAGCGATACGCTTGGCAGTTGAGGAAGCAGCGATGCGGCGAGGCTGCGTGTGGCCAATCATGCCAAGCTCACCGCGCCCCAGAGACAGACAGATCTTGGGCAGCTGCGTGGTCTTGCCCGAGCCTGTCTCACCGCAGACGATGATGACCTGGTGCTTCCGCAGAGCCGCCATGATGTCCTCGCGCCTCCCGGAGACAGGCAGCTCATCCGGGAAACTGACCGTCGGCAGCGGATGACGCACTGGAATCGGTTTCGGGCGGGGAGCGTGAGGCGCTGGCGCTACAGGCTGCGCAGGTCGTGCTTTTTTAGGGGAGTCGGGTGCAGACATGTCGGAGCGAATTATAATGCGCCCCATGGATAACCCTACCCAGTTCGTCGCGTGGCTGCGCTCCGTCGCGCCCTACATTCACGCATTTCGCGGAAAGACCTTTGTGGTCGCCTTCCCGGGCGAGTTGATGCGAGCGGGCGCGCTGCCCGTGCTGGCACATGACCTGTCGCTGTTGCATGCGTTGGGGATCAAGGTCGTGATTGTCTACGGTTCACGCCCGCAGGTTGAAGAACAGCTGGCCTTGCGCAATGAGCGGTCGCGCTTCCACAACGGCCTGCGCATCACGGATGCAGTCGCCCTGGAGTGCGCCAAGGAAGCAGCGGGTGAGCTCCGACTGGATATCGAAGCCGCATTCAGCCAGGGCCTGCCCAACACGCCGATGGCCAATGCAGCGATACGCGTCATTTCAGGTAATTTCGTTGTCGCGCGTCCGATGGGCGTTATTGATGGTGTCGATCTCGAACACACCGGCCTCGCCCGCAAGATTGCTTATGAAACCATTCATCCCATTCTGGACAATGGCGGTCTGGTGCTGCTCTCGCCGCTGGGCTTCTCACCCACCGGTGAGGTGTTCAATCTGGCCATGGAAGACGTCGCTGTGGCAGCCGCCATATCACTGCGTGCCGACAAACTGATCTTCATCACTGAAACGCCGATGATGACGGACGGCGGCGGTACCGCGATTCATGAAGTATCGGTCCATCAGGCCAAGGCTGTGATGGAATCTGATTGCCTGCCTTCCGATGCTGCCTACTATTTTTCCAATGCGATCCGGGCCTGTCAGTCGGGCGTGCCGCGCGCGCATATTGTGCCGTTTTCTACCGATGGTTCTGTCCTGCTCGAGATCTTTACCCACGATGGCGTGGGCACGATGGTGTCAGCCCAGAATCTGGAAAGCCTTCGCGAAGCCAGCATTGAAGATGTCGGCGGCATTCTTCGTCTGATCGAACCTCTCGAAGTTGACGGCACGCTGGTCAAGCGCGGGCGAGAGTTGATCGAACGCGAGGTTGACTATTTCTCGGTCATCGAGCACGACGGTGTAATTTTCGGTTGCGCCGCACTCTATCCCTTCCCCGCCGAAAAAATGGCCGAGATGGCCTGCCTGACGGTGAGCCCTGATTCCCAAGCCCAAGGTGATGGGGAACGTTTGCTCAAGCACTTGGAAAATCGCGCGCGTACGGCTGGCTTCAAAAGGTTGTTCGTGCTGACAACCCGCGCCGCCCACTGGTTTCTCAAGCGCGGCTTTATCAACGCCAGTCTGGATGATTTACCAAAAGACCGGCAAAACATGTACAACTGGCAGCGCAAGTCGCTCGTACTCATCAAAAATCTTTAAACTGGAGATATCAATGACTCGGATGGTCCACTGCATCAAGCTCGGCAAAGAAGCCGAGGGACTGGATTTCCCCCCCTATCCCGGCGATCTGGGTAAAAAAATCTGGGAAGGCGTCTCCAAGGAAGCCTGGGGCGCCTGGCTCAAGCACCAGACCATGCTGGTCAATGAAAATAGACTGAATCTGGCGGACGTGCGCGCGCGTAAATATCTGGCTACACAAATGGAGAAGCATTTCTTCGGTGATGGTGCCGATGCAGCACAGGGATATGTGCCACCCTCGGAATGAACTCGGTGTTGCACTGAAGTCCGAGAGCTCCTCTCAAAAAGCCCGCCCAGACATGCGGGCTTTTTTCATTGACGGTTTACACAACGCTGACTGGTGCAACGGCAAAGCATGTATTTGTTTTGGCACAAAGACCACACGCCGATAATGGATCCATTGATTTCTTGGCTGGTGTACCACTCATGGGAAAAGTCGATAAGGTTTTCAGTAACCTCTCTCTTCAGGCGCGGGCTCGCTTGTCAGCGCTGGCGGTAGAGAAAAAAGAAGCATTTAATTTTAATAATGAAAAACTAAAAAAATTTCTCGAAGATGCCCTGGAACACCTCAAGAATGCCACAAATAAAAGTGATGCAGAGCATATTGCTCACTTTTTGATGGGTATAAAAACAGACCTACCGAAAGAATTAGAGGGTACAGACCTTGGTTTGAATGATGAACAGAAACGACATCTTCATGATGCACTCAGAACAAATCGCTATGGCATTTTTGGCAAAGAAAAAGACGAAAAAACTATCGAAAAACTGAGTGCCCTTCATGAAGAAGTGAATTTTGATATCGAGTGGGGTAAAAAGAGAATATCTCAAAAAAAAGAAACAAAAACTGAAGAAAAACAAACGGTAGACCAAACCAAGGGGGACGCACTCAATAAAAATAAAAAAGGGAAAATCAAAGAAAAACAAATAAGGAATCATGAAAAAAATGATCCCATACAGTTAAGCTCCAACCTCGGACGCGCCAGTGGCGAACAAAAAATAAAGATGGGCAATAAAAACAATAGAGCGCAAGAGAAAGCTGCCCGTGTGGATGAAAACAGAAAAAATCGGAGCGCATTGAACGACAAGCTGGAAGCGCTATACAAAACTGCCTCACCGCAATACAAATCAGACGAAAAAAAATGGGGGCAACTCAAAGAAAAAATAAACCACTATTTCGAAATAATGGAGGCTGAAAACAGTGAAAATTTCACTGACATACTTTCCAATTCTGGATATACCTTTGATCAATTGGTAGAGTCATTCACGATGTACACCGAACTTTCCTCTGGCATTGCAACGAGAATGGCAACTGAGCGAGAACTGGTGAATATCGAAATGAAAGGTAAGTCAGCCAGTCAAAATGAAAAAGTCCTAGGCAACAAAAAAAGTCTGGCTCAGCAGAGTTCCGAAGTTGTTCAACCGGGAAATCAGCTCTCACTTGCTACCAAGACAAAAATCCGATGCGACAATGGGCAATTGAAGGAAATCACCTTGCTGTCAGGGTCGGCACCTGCACTGGATATTGCATCGCAGCCCGAGGCGGCTGTTTATACCTTTTTCGGTGGTAGA
>JAJTGC010000064.1 GCA_021298975.1 Oxalobacteraceae bacterium | reverse complement strand
TTCGCATCACCGAACACCATCATGGTCTTGTCCATGTAGAACAATTCATTATCCAGACCCGCATAACCAGCGGCCATGGATCGCTTGTTCACGATGATGGTCTTTGCCTTGTAGGCTTCGAGAATCGGCATGCCGGCAATCGCGGATTTCGGATCCTTGGCAGCCGGATTCACCACGTCGTTCGCACCGAGTACCAGAACAACATCCGCCTGACCAAATTCGCTATTGATGTCTTCCATTTCGAATACCTGGTCATACGGCACTTCGGCCTCTGCCAGCAAGACATTCATGTGACCGGGCATACGACCCGCCACCGGGTGAATCGCGTATTTGACCGTGACACCCTTGTGCGACAATTTTTCCGACAACTCCATCAGCGCATGCTGCGCACGCGCCACGGCGAGGCCATAGCCGGGCACGATGATCACGGTTTCTGCGTTGCTCATCAAGAAAGCGGCATCGTCAGCTGACCCGGACTTCACCGGACGCTGCTGCTGATCGCCAGCCACCGCTGCTGCTGCATCACCACCAAAACCACCCAGAATCACGTTGAAGAATGAGCGGTTCATCGCCTTGCACATGATGTACGACAGGATGGCGCCGGACGAACCCACCAGCGAGCCTGCAATGATGAGCATCGAGTTATTCAGCGAGAAGCCAATGCCTGCTGCGGCCCAGCCAGAGTAGCTGTTCAACATGGACACCACCACCGGCATGTCCGCGCCGCCAATCGGGATGATGATCAGCACGCCCAAAATGAAGGCGATGACGGTCATGATGATGAACGGCGTCCATGCGGCGTCAACACCCGGCGCCGCGACGAAGACCAATCCGGCGCCGATCATTACCACGGCGAGAACAAGATTGACCAGATGCTGACCGGGGAACACGACCGGCGCACCCTGAAACAGGCGAAACTTGTATTTGCCTGCCAGCTTGCCGAAAGCAATCACAGACCCTGAGAAGGTGATTGCACCGACGAAGGTACCGATGAAAAGTTCGAGGCGATTTCCAAACGGGATGGCCTCGCCACGTGGCACGATACTGAAAGCCCAAGGCTCGGAGACGGCAGCCACCGCAATACATACCGCCGCCAAACCGATCAGCGAGTGCATCGCGGCGACCAGCTCAGGCATCTTTGTCATTTCGACGCGCTTGGCCAGAATCGCGCCGATGCTGCCGCCAACGATGACGCCCAGTGCGAGCAGGCCGTAACCAAGGCCCGCGCCGTCGACCGCCGCATCGGATTTGATTCTGTAGATCAGCGCAACGGTCGTGAGCGCAGCAATCGCCATGCCGGCCATACCAAAGGCATTACCCCGACGCGCGGTGGCTGGATGAGACAAACCCTTGAGCGCCTGAATAAAACAAATGGACGCCAGCAGATACATCAAAGTGACAAGATTCATGCTCATCATTAAGCCTCTTCTTTTTTGGCCTGAGCCTTAGGCTCTTTTTTCTTGAACATTTCCAGCATGCGCTGGGTCACGAGGAAGCCACCGAACACATTCACGGCAGCCAACGCGACGGCCAATGTGCCCATGAACTGGCCGACCGGGCCCTCGGTCAGGGCAGCGGCGAGCATCGCACCCACGATGATGATGGCTGATACCGCATTGGTCACCGCCATCAGCGGTGTGTGCAATGCCGGTGTGACGGTCCATACGACGTGATAGCCGACATAAATCGCGAGCACAAAAATAATCAGGTTGATAATGGTAGGGCTGACTTCCATGATGTCCTCTGGTTCGGAAACAGTAAGTGTCTGTTCAGTAACGGTCTATGCCAGTCACGTTTGATGCTTCAGGTGGGTAATGCGATTTCTTTCGTCAACAAACCGCTCGCCATTATTGACGTTGTACAGCTCGATTTTTTCAAACTCGCGGATATTGGCCGCGTCCAGCAGATCTTCATCAATCCCGCAGGAACCCTCGTAATTGAGGTCACACTGCGTAACGGCCGCGCGATGAATTTTCGCGCGCAGCATGATACGTTGCATTGAACCCTCTACTTGCGAATGATTTCACCACCCGTGCACATCAGCGTCGCTGCCACGATTTCATCGCTGCGGTCTACCGCCAATGCACCTTCCTTGTCGATAATGAGCTTGAGGAAGTCGAGGACATTGCGTGCATAGAGCGCCGACGCGTCTGCGGCACACAGTGCCGGAATGTTGGGCTCACCGATAATTGTCACGCCATGTTTGATGACCGTCTTGCCAACCTCCGACAAGGGGCAATTGCCGCCCTGCTCCACCGCCATATCGACGATGACGGATCCTGGCTTCATTGCCTTGACGGTGTCTTCGGAAATCAGCACCGGTGCCTTGCGGCCCGGGATCAAGGCTGTGGTGATGATGATGTCCGACTGCCTCGCGCGCTCATGCACCAGTGCCGCTTGACGTTGCATCCAGGCCTCGGGCATGGGACGCGCATAGCCGCCGACGCCTTTGGCGATCTCGCGCTCCTCATCCGTTTCGTAAGGCACATCAATGAATTTGGCACCGAGTGACTCGACTTGCTCTTTGACCGGGGGACGCACGTCGGAGGCTTCAATCACCGCACCCATGCGCTTGGCGGTTGCAATCGCTTGCAAACCGGCGACACCCACGCCCATGATCAGCACGCGCGCCGCCTTGACCGTACCAGCTGCTGTCATCAGCATGGGCATGAAGCGCTGATACGCGTTGGCGGCCATCAGCACCGCTTTGTAGCCGGCGATGTTAGCCTGAGATGACAGCACATCAAGCGACTGTGCACGCGTGATCCGCGGCGCGGCCTCGAGCGCAAATGCCGTCAGACCTGAGGAAGCCATCGCACCGATATTGTCGGCATCGAAAGGGTTGAGCATGCCGACCAGCACGCTGCCGGATTTCATTTGCGCTCGCTCACTCTCGGAAGGCGCCCGGACTTTCAGAACCAGATCGGCAGCCAAGGCGTCAGCGGCCGAGCCTATGCTGGCGCCGGCAGCGACGAATGCCTCATCGGTGATGCTCGCGGCAACACCCGCGCCAGATTGCACGATGATCTGATGTTGAGCGGCGATCAGTTTTTTGACTGTCTCAGGCGTCGCGGCAACCCGCGTTTCGCCCGTCCGCGACTCGGCTGGAATGCCGATTTTCATGGAGTTCTCCGAAAAAAAAAATTGCGCCCGAATCTTACACGTAAATCAAGAAAACGAACTACCGTTCTATTTTCTTGCCGCATCGGAAACCCACAAATGAGAAAGCTTTCCGATTTGGCAAACAATAGCTGTGAAAAGCCGTGCATTCTGCCCTGACTTCTCGGCTCGCTGTACAGAATTCACTTGATTCACCCCAAGCGAACAAGACAAGCTCGAAAGCAAGCCGCTGATCGGCAGGAGTAAAATGTTGGGTTGCCGTTCGCTGTAGCCTTGAAAGCAAACATGTCCGATCTCTGGAAACCCTCTGTCACCGTCGCCGCCATCATTGAACGCGACGGGCAGTTTTTGCTGGTCGAAGAAGAGACCAGTGATGGCATTCGCTTCAATCAGCCCGCTGGACATCTGGATCCTGCGGAATCACTGATTTCGGCGGTGAGCCGCGAAGCACTCGAAGAAACCGCGCATGAATTCACGCCGGACGCGCTGGTCGGCGTGTATATGTCGCGCTACCAGTCCACTCGGACGCACGAAGATGTGACTTACCTGCGCTTTGCCTTTTCCGGACAAGTCGGCGCTGTTCATGACCAGCCGCTCGACGTCGGTATTCTGCGCGCTGTCTGGATGACCTACGAAGAACTCGTCGCGATTCAGGAGATGCACCGCAGCCCGCTCGTGCTGCAGTGTGTTGACGATTACCTGAACGGCAAGCGCAGTCCTCTGTCGATGTTGTACACGCACCCGAGCGTGACGGGATTCGGGTATGCCTAAACAGCGCGTCGTGCTGGGTATGTCCGGCGGCGTGGATTCGTCGGTGGCTGCATGGCTGCTGAAACAGCAAGGCTACGACGTGATCGGTCTTTTCATGAAAAACTGGGAGGACGATGACGATGATGAATACTGCTCTACCCGGGAAGACTGGATCGACGCTGTCAGCGTGGCCGATCTGTTGGGCGTCGACATCGAGGCTGTCAACTTCGCCAGCGAATACAAAGACCGGGTGTTTGCCGAATTTCTGCGCGAGTATGAAGCAGGCCGCACGCCCAATCCCGATGTACTCTGCAATGCAGAAATCAAATTCAAGGCTTTTCTTGATCATGCGATGCATCTGGGCGCCGACCTGATCGCCACGGGTCATTATGCGCGAGTGCGCGAGTGCGATGGTCGCTTTGAATTGCTCAAGGCCATCGACGCCAGCAAAGACCAGAGTTATTTCCTGCACCGGCTCAATCAGTCGCAGTTGTCGCGCACGCTCTTTCCACTAGGCGAACTGCAGAAAACCGACATTCGCCGTATCGCCAGCGAACTGGCGCTGCCCAACGCGCGCAAGAAGGATTCGACCGGCATTTGCTTCATCGGCGAAAGACCGTTCCGTGAATTTTTGAATCGCTACCTGTCTTTCCGACCCGGACCGATGATGACGCCCGAGGGTGACACCGTGGGTGAACATGTCGGACTGTCCTTCTACACCCTGGGCCAGCGCAAGGGCATTGGTCTGGGGGGTAGCCGCAAGCACCGCAATGACGATGGTAATCACGATGCCTGGTATGTGGCGCGCAAGGACGTCGAGACCAACACACTGTATGTAGTGCAGGGCCATGATCACCCCTGGCTGCTTTCTGTCGGGCTGGCGGCAGATCAGGTCAGTTGGGTCGCCGGATCAACCCCGGCCGAGGGTCCGGTATCCGCAAAAACCCGGTACCGTCAGGCCGACACTGCCTGTACACATACAACGCTGGCTGGTATCGGCTTCAGTTTGCAGTTCTCGGAGCCACAGTGGGCGGTCACTCCGGGACAATCCGCCGTACTTTATGACGGGGATATCTGCCTCGGTGGGGGCATCATCGCCAGCCCGCTACAGCCGGCCTGACCCACCCGATCCCGTCGCAATCCACCCGCCCCGCCGACCCAGTCTCGCGGGCGATGTCTGCTTATTTGACAATCCCCACAAAAATTCGCAAAAACCCCTTGCAATCGAACAAGGCTTCGTTAATAATCTAAACAAGAATTGTTCGCATTTACAAACTACGAGCCCACCATGATTGTTTGCGTCTGCCACAACGTTTCCGACAGAACCATCCGTGCCGCCATTGACGCAGGTGCAACCTCGCTTTCGGAAATTCGCGCGCAGTTCAACGTCGGCGCGTGCTGCGGCAAATGTCTGCCAAGCGCCAAGGCACTCGTGAGCGAGCACCAGCAAGCAACCGCAACGCGTTTTACAGCACTGCGTCGTGAACTCGTCGCTGCCTGATCAGGCGACTCCCGTTCTCGCGACACCACGGATCCCCTCCATACCCGACGTTCATCCATCTTCGATTGCGATTGCGTTTGCGAATCGTTCGCAAACGTACAATGATTCGCAGTAACGAAATGACATCGGATATCGGACATTAGACGCATGCTGCGGTAAGATGCGCTACGTTTTACATCACGCCGCATTCAAACCACACGCACAGAGGCCCCCCATGAAAGGTGATCCGACTATCATCAAGCTGCTCAATGATCAGCTCACCAATGAACTAACCGCCATCAACCAGTATTTTCTGCATGCGCGCATGTACAAACACTGGGGCTTCGAAAAGCTGGGGAAAAAAGAATACGCAGAATCGATCGGCGAAATGAAACATGCGGATCAGCTCATCGACCGCATTCTGATGCTGGATGGTCTGCCCAATCTTCAGGCACTGCACAAGCTGATGGTGGGTGAAAATACCCCTGAGATGCTCGACTGCGATTTGCAGCTGGAAAAAATCTCCCAGCAAACCGTCAAGGACGGCATCGCGGCTTGTGAGGCAGTACGTGACTACGTTTCACGCGAGTTGTTTCAGCATATTCTGGATGACACTGAAGAACATATCGACTGGCTGGAAACGCAAAAAGATCTGATTGCAAAAATCGGTCTGGAAAATTATCTGCAATCGCAAATGGAAGACCAATAAGCCATGTAGCGACACATGAAAAAACGGAGCCTCTCGGCTCCGTTTGCATTCGGGATCTCGGCTGAGCCGACGTCAGGCGATGGGAATGGTGTCGCGGAACGAAGGCCGGTCGGACAGTTTGTCGAACAAACGAGCCAGATTGGGATGATCTTCGCGCCATTGAATCTCCGGAAACCGAAAAGTCAGCCATCCCAAGGCACAACCCACAGCAATATCTGCTAACGACAGGTGTGGCCCCACACAAAACCCTGCATCACCCAGACCGCGTGACATGGCGCCGAGTCCATCCCGAATTTTTCCAAACTGACGCTCTACCCACGCCTCGCTTTGCTTGTCCGCAGGGCGCTGCGTGCGCTCGAGCCTGACAAGAATGCCGGCGTCGGTGACACCATCGGCCAAAGCCTCCCAGCATTTGATGCTGGCCCGCTCGCGCCCCTGGCTTGGAATGAGTTTACCGACCGGTGACATGGTATCCAGATACTCCACAATGACGCGCGAATCAAACATGGCGCCACCATCTTCCATGATCAGGCAAGGCACCTTGCCTAGCGGATTGGACAGGGAAATCGTACTGGTCGGCGACCAGACATCTTCAAGAATGAATTCGTAGTCGAGCTTTTTCTCCGTCATGACGATACGAACTTTACGTACGTAAGGACTGGCGAGTGATCCAATCAATTTCATGAGTGTGCGCGCAAGATTTGGGGAGGCGGATTATAACATTGACAAAACTGCATGTGACTCGGCCCTTGTGCCAAAGCGAGGTCAGGGGCGGATGGTAAAATCGGGACCTTCGCGGATTACCCCTGCCAACGTTCGGCACTTCTCAAAATGCAACTTTCCCCTCTGTCCGCCCTGTCGCCTCTCGATGGCCGCTATGCTTCAAAAACACAGGCTCTGCGCCCGATTTTGTCCGAATTCGGATTCATGCATCACCGCGTCAAAGTCGAAATCGCCTGGCTGATCGCACTCTCCGAAGCAGGTTTTGCGGAATTGAAACCATTTTCTGCACAGGCGGCGACCTTGTTAAACCAGCTCGCCTCGGATTTTTCGGAACAAGACGCCGCGCGTATCAAGGCCATCGAAGCAACCACCAATCATGATGTCAAAGCGGTGGAATACTGGCTGAAAGAAAAAGTCAGCCATTTGCCGGAACTGATCGCAGCCGCTGAATTCATCCATTTTGCGTGCACCTCGGAAGACATCAACAACACATCGCACGGCATGATGCTCAAGGCCGCACGCGATACAGTCATGCTCCCTGCGCTCGACGAAATCATTACCAAACTGACTGAGCTCGCGCATGCGCATGCCGCGTTGCCGATGATGTCGCGTACCCACGGCCAACCCGCCAGTCCGACAACGCTGGGCAAGGAAATCGCCAATGTCGTGGCGCGCCTTCAAGGCGCCAGACAACGTATCGCCAGCGTTGCCATTCTGGGCAAAATGAACGGCGCTGTCGGTAACTACAATGCGCATCTCTCAGCCTACCCATCGTTTGACTGGCCGGTATTTTCGCGCAAAGTCATTGAGCAAGGCTTGGGTCTGACATTCAATCCCTACACTATTCAAATCGAGCCTCACGATTACATGGCCGATCTGTTTGATGCGTTTGCGCGCACCAACACCATACTGCTCGACCTGAATCGTGATATCTGGGGCTACATCTCGCTGGGGTATTTCAAGCAGCGCACGAAGGCCGGCGAAATCGGTTCCTCGACCATGCCGCACAAGGTCAATCCGATTGATTTCGAAAACTCCGAGGGTAATCTGGGCATGGCCAATGCAGTGCTGAAACACATGGCAGAAAAACTGCCCGTGTCACGCTGGCAGCGCGACCTGACTGATTCCACGGTCCTGCGCAATATCGGCGTCGGTCTGGGTTATGCGCTGCTCGCTTATGACAGCTGCCTGCGCGGCCTGAACAAACTCGAGGTCAATGTCGCAAGCATCGCGGAAGATCTTGATCAGAGCTGGGAAGTACTGGCCGAGCCTGTGCAGACCGTGATGCGCCGCTACGGTGTTGAAAATCCCTATGAACAGCTGAAGGAGCTCACACGCGGCAAGGGTATCTCGAAAGAGGGGCTGCAAGAGTTCATCACGAAACTCGCGATACCGCAGGAGGCCAAGGATCTGCTGCTGGCAATGACACCCGCGTCTTATATAGGCTTGGCCGAGAAGTTGGCGAAGGATATCTGAGGGTTATGCTGGATCTGCAGACCCTCTTGACGACTTGAGAGTACGCGAGTCGCCTTGTTTGGCATGCAATGAACGTCACGGGGTTCCGGCCTGCGCCCACTGCTGTCCGGAACATCTGCCCTGAAACGAATTCCAACTTATCAGTCTCTTACCGTTAACGATCATGGACCCCAGCTTTCGCTGGGGTGACGATTTTTGGGCTGATGGTTCTAAATTCCGTCACCCCAGCGGAAGCTGGGGTCCATGATCAATCCATCGAAAATCCAGCCAAGCAAGAAGACTTTAATGCTCGCAAAAATCCTATGCAATCTAGTTAGAAAAACTGCTCATCAGTTTAGTGGTGCATGATTTCGAATGGTCCGGACAGTAGTGGGCACAGGCCAGGATCCATCTAAAAGCCAGCCGTGCGCTTGAAGCCGTATCACTGCAGCTAACAAAAAAGCCGACAAACGAGTCGGCTTTTTTATTGGTGCAAACAGAAAAACTAAACCACCGCCCCATCCGTTTCGTCTTTCGGTTTCACGGGCTTCAGCAAATCCTCTCGCTTCACACCCAGCCACATCGCCACTGCGGCAGCGACGAACACCGACGAGTAAATACCGAACAAGATACCAATCGTCAGCGCCACTGCAAAATAATGCAGTGTGGGACCACCAAAAATCAACATCGACAGCACCATCAGCTGCGTTGATCCGTGGGTAATCACGGTTCTTGAAATGGTACTCGTAATTGCGTGGTTCATGACTTCAGCTGTTTCCAGCTTGCCGAAACGACGATCACGGAAAGTTTCGCGTACTCGGTCAAACACCACCACTGATTCGTTCACCGAATAGCCCAGCACGGCCAGCACAGCCGCCAATACCGTCAGTGAAAACTCCCACTGGAAGAATGCGAAAAATCCCAGAATGATGATCACGTCATGCAAATTCGCGATGATGGCGGCCACGGCGAATTTCCATTCAAATCGGAACGCGAGATAGATCATGATCCCGACCACCACAAACGCCAGTGCTGTCAGGCCATCATGCGCGAGTTCCTCACCCACCTGCGGCCCCACAAATTCAACGCGCCGTAAACTGACGGTCGGGTCTTGTGCTTTCAGCACCTCGAGCACCTGCGTGCTGGCCTGCGCCGATGTTTTACCTTTTTGTACTGGCAGGCGAATCAGCACATCCTGTGCGGTACCAAAACTCTGCACCTGACTTTCGGCAAAGCCCAGCGATGCCACGTTTTGACGAATCTTCTCCAGGTCAGCAGGTTTGCTGTACGCAACTTCCATCACCGTACCACCAGTGAATTCGATCGACAGATGCAGCCCTTTGGCAAACAGGAAAAACACCGCCGCCGCGAAGGTCAGCGCCGAGATGACGTTGAAGACCAGCGCATGCCGCATGAACGGTATGTCTTTTTTTATTCTGAAAAACTCCATGACTTCCTTTCAGTGAACCTGACCGCCTCAGGCGGTCGGTTTCCAGACTTGTCCAATTGAGACGCTGTTGAGTTTCTTGCGACGGCCATACCAGAGGTTTGCCATCGCTCGCGCCACCACGACAGCCGAGAACATGGACGTCAGAATGCCAAGGCAATGCACGACAGCAAAACCTCGGATCGGTCCTGAACCAAAAATCAGCAACGCCAGACCCGCGATCAGCGTCGTGACGTTCGAGTCCAGGATCGTTGCCCAGGCACGCTCAAAGCCGGTTGCGATCGCAGCCTGTGGCGAATTCCCGTTGCGCAGTTCCTCGCGAATGCGTTCATTGATCAGCACGTTGGCATCAATCGCCATACCCAGTGTCAGCGCAATCGCCGCAATGCCCGGCAACGTCAGGGTGGCCTGCATCAGCGAGAGCAAGGCAATCAGCAGCATGACATTGACCGCCAGCGCGAAAACGCTGAAGGCACCGAACAGCAAGTAGTAGATCACCATGAACACAGTGATCGCGGCAAAGCCGTACAGCGTGGAGTTGAAACCCTTGCTGATGTTTTCTGCACCCAGTTGCGGTCCTATCGTGCGCTCTTCAATGATTTCCATGGGCGCAGCCAGCGAGCCCGCGCGAAGCAGCAGCGCCAGATCTGTTGCAGCCGTGGGTGATTCCATACCCGTGATCTGAAAACGCGAACCGAGCTCATCGCGGATGGTTGCCACGGTCAGCACTTCACCCTTGCCTTTTTCAAACAAGACAATCGCCATCAGTTTGCCGACCTTGCTGCGCGTGGCCTCGCGCATTCGGCGACCACCATCACCGTTGAGATCAATGCTGACCGAGGGTTGCTGGTTCTGGTCAAAGCTCGCGCCCGCATTCGAAATGTAGTCACCGGTAATGACGGGGTCTTTGTAAAGAATGACCGGGGTCGCCTTGCCCGATTTGAAAAGTTCGGAACCCAGTGGCACAGCCGCGCTTTCCTCCGTGCCGCGGCTGACAGATTCATCGACCATGCGTACTTCCAGCGTCGCCGTGCGGCCAATAATGTCTTTCGCACGAGAGACATCCTGCACACCCGGCAACTGCACCACGATACGATCCGCACCCTGACGCTGAATGACAGGCTCGGCCACACCCAGTTCATTGACTCGCTTCGAGAGGGTCGAAATATTTTGTTGTACCGCTTCTTCCAGCGTTTTTTTCAGCGCCTCGGGATTGAGGGTTGCACGCAGACGCTGACCCTCGGCGTCGGGAATCACTGCCAGCGCCAGCTCGGGCATTTGTGTACTGAGTACATCGCGCGCGGCGCTCAGGGTTGCCTCGTCACGGAAACGGATATCCACCGCCTCCCCTTCACGCGACAAGCCCGAAAAGCGCACGCGCTTTTCAACCAGCAGCGTGCGAACGCTCGTCTGCATGCCTTGCATGCGTTTTGCGAGCACCGCTCGGGAATCCACCTGCATCAAAAAATGTACGCCGCCTCGCAAATCGAGACCGAGATACATGGGCAATGCATGCAAGCTCTGCAGCCAGCCGGGTGTATTGGGCAAAAGATTGAAGGCAACCAGATAGCTTGGATCGGCAGGATCACTGTTGAGGCCCTGCTCGAGCGCCGTTTTTGCCTTGAACTGCATGTCCGTGGTCGCAAAGCGCGCGCGCACCGTACCATTGTTGCCAAGGTCTTCATAGAAAACCGCTTCAGCCCGCACACCGGATTTCTCCAAAGCGGCCAGCGCGCGGCTGACGGTCTCAGGTCCTAACTTGAGCGTTACTTTCGCGCTACTGATCTGTACCGCCGGCGACTCACCAAAGAAATTCGGTACGGTGTACAGCACGCCCATGCACAGCACGAACAAGATCAGTACATATTTCCAAAGGGGGTAACGATTCATGGCATCCTGCATCGAAATAAAATGTCCGGCTCGGGAGCCGGACGGAAGGCGCATCAGACCTTTACAAAGCCTTGATCGTGCCCTTGGGCAGTAGCAGAGTAACAGCCGCTTTTTGCATCAGGATCTCGGTACCTGAGGCCACCTCCACCGTCACGTAGCCATCGCTGACCTTGGTGATCTTGCCCACAACACCACCGGCGGTAACGATTTCATCGCCCTTGGCCAAGCTGTCAATCATGGATTTTTGTTCTTTTTGCCGCTTCATCTGAGGACGGATCATCAGAAAGTACAGCACAACGAACATCAGGATGATGGGCAGGAAGCTCATCAGCCCACTTGCCGCGCCTCCGGGTGCTGCCGCCTGTGCGTAGGCGTTGGAAATAAACATGGACTGCTCCAGGGTAGGGTTTTTCAAAGACCCGGCATTCTAGCATTCCATGCCTCATTCCCACCTGCGCTGGTCAGCTCAACTGTTCGCCAGCCGCGTGCCGGTGATCAGCCCTGCACACTCAAGCACATACTGGCGAACCTCACCCCCGGATTTCTCGGCATAATCCAGCGCTGACCAGCCCTCATGGGATTTAACTACCAGCGAAGCCCCATGCTGGAGCAGCGCACGAATCAGCGGCATATTGCTGAAATCACAAGCCAGCATCAGCGGCGTTTGGCCCAATGCATCTCGGGCATCGACTTGCGCACCACGACGCAAGAGGCGGACGGCAATACCATGCTCCAACTGGCCATCATGCAGCGCCGTGCACCCAAGCACACATCGACGGTTGACATCAGCGCCGTGCGCCAGAAGAAACTCGACCAAAGCCTCGCTACCTCGAACCGAGGCCACCTGCAGCGGGGTTTCCCTCATGATGTTGGTACAGTCAATATTCAAGCCTTTTTGTAGCAGCGTATCTGCCAATGCGGGCGTCAGATAGTCTTGAAACATCAGCGTGTGCCCGCCCTCTTCGATGAGATCCAGGCGCGCACCCGCCGCCAGCAAACGCTGGACCACCGCCGCATGCCCGGGAAGTTCTCGCTTTTTTACGAGACAAGCCAGCGGCGTCGCGCCCAAGGCATCAAGCTCGTTGATGTCATCTGCCGCACCATGCGCCAACAGCAAGTCGACCGCATCCACGCTTGAAAACATGCAAGACCAGTGCAAAGGTGTTCGACCGTAGGTCGGGTCTTTCTGGTGGATATTTTCACCCGATAAGATGGCTTCACGAACGATCACAAGGCTTTCTGGGTCATGTGCATGACAACACATCACAGATAAGCGCGGCAAATACTGTAACCATCCCGGCGCGGCTTCCGGCCTGTCGCTGCTGTTGTCGATCATCAGATCATCGAAAGAAAACTCGCCAGATGAATTGTCATCATCCTGGTCAAATTGCGTCATCCGTACCGCTAATCTGGGTACCATGCGAGGTGTCCGCGTATCAGGCTGCGGTGCATCGGATATTTTTTTTGAGCGCGTATCCGAGATGCCCGGTTGAGTAAAGCTGCGGCCTGCAGGCCGTGGTGTCACAGGCGAACTGTCCATGTCATATCACTCCCTCTATCGTTTCATCACAGTTGAGGAAAATTTTTTCGTTGGAAGTTCCGGAAAATCAGATATCTGACGAAAGAACAGATTTGACTGATCGAATGGCTCGGAATCTGCAGGAAACAGATTACTTGAAGAGAAATTATGTCATTACGAACTATTACTTTCAGCTACCGCGCACGCGATCGGCAGAAAATTGAATGCGGAACTCGGCAAACCGATGCTCATCGATAGCGTTGCGCATAGCCTGCATCAGCTCGAGGTAATAATGCAGGTTGTGAATGGTATTGAGGCGTGCGCCGAGAATTTCTCCGCAACGATGCAGGTGATGCAAATAGGCCCGCGAGAAATTCTGGCAGGTATAGCAAGTGCAACTGTCATCAAGCGGCTGATCTTCATCTTTGTAACGCGCATTTTTTATCTTGATATCCCCGAAACGTGTGAACAGCCAACCATTACGCGCATTTCGGGTCGGCATCACGCAATCGAACATATCAATACCGTTGGCAACGCCTTCGACCAGATCTTCCGGCGTACCCACGCCCATCAGGTAATGCGGCTTGTGCGCAGGTAATTTAGGTCCCGTGTGCGCGAGGATGCGCTGCATGTCTTCCTTGGGCTCACCCACCGATAAGCCGCCGATAGCCACGCCATCAAAATCCATGGTTTCCAGCCCTGCCAGTGATTCATCGCGCAGTGCTTCAAACATGCCTCCCTGAACAATGGCAAACAAGGCATTCGGATTTTCTTCACGCTGAAATTCATCCAGCGAGCGTTTTGCCCAGCGTAATGACATACGCATCGAACTAGCGGCTTCCTCGCAGGTTGCCGGTCGACCGTCAATCTCATAGGGCGTGCACTCGTCAAACTGCATGACGATATCGGCATTGAGCACGCGCTGAATCTGCATCGAAACTTCAGGCGAGAGAAACAAGCGATCGCCGTTAATGGGCGAGGCAAACTTCACGCCCTCCTCGGTAATCTTTCGCATCGCGCCCAGAGAAAACACCTGAAATCCACCCGAGTCCGTCAGGATAGGCTTGTTCCAACCCATGAAGCGATGCAGTCCGCCGAAGCGGCGAATGACATCCAGTCCGGGCCGCAGCCACAGATGAAAGGTATTACCCAAAATGATTTGCGCATGGATGTCTTCCAGCTCGACAGGCGACATGGCCTTCACCGAACCGTAGGTGCCCACTGGCATGAAGATCGGTGTCTCGACAACGCCATGCGCCAATTCCAGCCGACCGCGTCGGGCATGACCGTCTGTATTCAGTAAAGTGAATTTCATACAGCACTTTCTTTGTCGAGCAGCATGGCATCGCCATAACTAAAAAAACGATATCGCTGCTCTATCGCATGCGCATAGGCAGACCGTATGCGGTCATAACCGGCAAAGGCAGATACCAGCATCATCAGCGTTGATTTGGGTAAATGAAAATTCGTGATCAGACGGGTGACCGTTTTAAATTCAAAACCGGGCGTGATGAAAATCTGTGTGTCATCACTGCCTGCCGCCAACTGACCCGAGCGCGATGCAGATTCCAGGGCGCGCAGACTGGTCGTGCCTACCGCAATAATGTCCCGCCCAGCCTGCTGCGCTTGACGTATCGTGGCCACACAGTCGGACGAAATGCTATACCACTCGCTGTGCATGGTGTGCTGCGTCAGATCTTCAGTCCGCACGGGCTGAAACGTCCCTGCACCCACATGCAGGGTCAGCCACGCGAGCTGAATGCCCCCGGCCTGCAGCGCATCGAGCAGAGGCTGATCGAAATGCAGCCCCGCCGTCGGCGCTGCGACTGCGCCCGGTGATTTGGCGTACACCGTCTGGTAGCGCTGCGCATCCACGGCATCGGGTGTGTGCGTGATGTAAGGCGGCAGCGGCAGACTGCCGTAAGCTTCAATCAGCGCCAGCGCATCGCTGGGGAAATGCAGCACAAAAAATTCACCTGCCCGCTCACCGACCTCAACCTCAAAAACATCGGCCAAATGCAGGCGCATACCCGGCTTGGGCGATTTGGACGCGCGCACCTGCGCCAGCACGGTCAGCGTGTCGATGACCCGCTCGACCAGCACTTCCACCTGACCGCCGCTGGCCTTGACGCCACGAAATCGTGCATTCAGCACGCGCGTGTCATTGAAAACCAGCACGTCACCGGGCTGCAACAGCGCGGTCAGCGCCGAAAATGACCGGTCAGCGATGCCGTCACGCATCACTTGCAACAGCCGCGAGCCACTGCGCGTGGCCAGCGGCGCTTGCGCAATCAATTCGGGGGGTAGATAAAAATCGAAATCAGCAAGTGAATACATGACGGTTTGAAAATCGGGCTGTAGTGCCGTCTGTAAAACGCGGCTCAGAGTGAGTTGTAGGGTGGCGCAAGCGGATCCGCTTTGCTTGCCGCGTGAACTCACCGGCAAAAGCCGGTATTCTACGCTGCGTCCGAACCGCCCAGTTCCCATGTCTGCCACCCGAAAAAAATCCAGCCCAACGAAAAGCCTGCGTACCACCGACCGCCTTGCGCGGCTCGGTCTGTCCACGGATATGGCGCTGGCGCTGCACCTGCCCATGCGCTATGAAGACGAGACGCAGCGCCATTCCGTGCGCGACGCTGCCCGCATGTACGGGCACACCGTGCAGATCGAAGGTCTGGTGACCGCCTGCGATGTGCAATACCGGCCGCGCCGGCAGCTGGTCGTCACACTGGCCGATGACACCGAGCAGCTGACCCTTCGATTCCTGAATTTCTACGGCAGTCAGGCCACGCAGATGGCGGTCGGCAAACGCTTGCGCGTGCGCGGCGAAATGCGCGAGGGGTTCTTTGGTCTGGAAATGGTTCATCCCGTGGTGCGCTCGGTGGACATCGATACCCCACTGCCCGCGGCGCTGACGCCGGTTTATCCGGCCGGCGAAGGTCTGTCGCAGACGCTGCTGCGCAAGGCCATCGATGCCGCCATGACGCGAATTGATGCCAGTGACACGCTACCCGATGCGCTCCGCGAAAAACTCAAACTCATGCCTTTCATCGAAGCGATCAAACTGCTCCATCATCCACCGTCCGAGGTGGATGACGATGCGCTGATCGAGCGGACGCATCCGGCATGGATACGCATGAAATTCGATGAACTGCTGGCCCAGCAACTGTCGATGAAGCGCGCCCAGACAGCGCGCCGTCAGCAGGGTGCGCCCGTGCTGGCCCGGCCCGGCTCGCTGACCGGGCTGCTCACCCAGGCGCTGCCTTTTTCGCTGACATCGGCGCAGCAACGGGTGCTGGAAGAAATCCGTGTGGATCTCGCCGCACCGTATCCGATGCAGCGGCTGCTGCAAGGCGATGTGGGCAGTGGCAAAACCGTGGTTGCCGCACTGGCCGCCACGCAAGCGATCGATAACTGCTATCAGACCGCGCTGATGGCGCCCACTGAAATTCTGGCAGAGCAGCACTTCCGTAAAATCGCCGGCTGGCTGGAGCCACTGGGGGTCAAAATCACCTGGCTCACCGGTAGCTTGAAAAAGCGCGAAAAAGAAGAAGCACGCGCGCGCATCGAAGAGGGTTCGGCGCAATTGGTGATCGGTACGCATGCACTCATACAGCAGGATGTCGCATTTGACCGGCTAGGTCTGGTGATCGTCGACGAGCAGCACCGGTTTGGTGTTGCACAGCGACTCACGTTGCGCAACAAAGGCATGGACAGCGTGCCGCACCAGTTGATGATGTCGGCCACGCCGATCCCACGCACGCTCGCGATGACGTATTTCGCTGATCTCGAAGTCTCCGTGATCGATGAATTGCCACCCGGCCGCACGCCGGTGGTCACCCGACTGATTGCGCAGGAGCGACGCGACGAGGTGATAGAGCGGGTTCACGTGGCAGCGAAAGAAGGTCGGCAAATCTACTGGGTCTGCCCGCTGATTGAAGAATCCGAAGCCTTGCAACTGCAGACGGCTACCGACACGTATGCAATGCTCACCGCCGCCCTGCCCGATTTGCGCGTCGGTTTGGTTCATGGCCGCCTAAAACCGGCAGAGAAACAGCAGGTGATGGAAGCTTTCGCACGCGGTGAGCTGCAGGTGTTGGTGGCCACCACGGTCATCGAGGTCGGAGTCGACGTACCCAACGCCTCGCTGATGGTGATCGAGCACGCGGAGCGGTTCGGTCTGTCGCAGCTGCATCAGCTACGGGGACGCGTGGGTCGGGGCACCGATGCCAGCGCCTGCCTGCTGATGTATCAGGGACCCCTGGGGCAAGTAGCAAAACAGCGACTGGCGATCATGCGTGAAACTGCGGACGGCTTCGAGATTGCACGGCGCGATCTTGAAATACGCGGTCCAGGTGAATTTCTCGGTGCGCGCCAATCCGGGCAAGCGATGCTGCGCTTCGCTGATCTGGAACAAGACCAATGGCTGGTAGCGCAGGCGCGCGATGTTGCGCACAATCTGCTGATCAATGCACCAGAAATTGCTGATGCCCATCTGGCGCGCTGGCTGGGTGCGAAAGAGGATTATCTGCGGGTCTGAAAGCTCACGGCAGAAATGAGATGAAGCGCTCACTCCAAGCACTGAATCCGGCACTTGTGCGACACTTGCAGCCATGACACTTACCGAACTGAAATACATCATCGCAGTCGCGCGCGAAAAACACTTTGGCCGTGCAGCTGAAGCTTGTTTTGTGGCTCAGCCCACGCTCTCGGTCGCCATCAAAAAGCTGGAGGATGAGCTGGGCGTACCTATCTTCGAGCGCGGTGGTTCTGAAGTGTCGGTGACTCCTATCGGCGCCCAGATCGTCGCCCAGGCCGAGCATGTGCTGGAACAAACGGCCTATATCAAGAACATCGCCAAGCAAAACAAGGATCCGCTGGTGGGTGCGCTGAGGATCGGCATCATTTATACGATCGCGCCCTACTTGCTGCCGCAATTGATACCAAGGCTGATCGACCAGTTCCCGCAGATGCCTCTGGTCTTGCAAGAGAATTTCACAGTCAAGCTGATCGAACTGCTGCGCGCTGGCGAGCTTGATGCAGCGATCATGGCACTGCCTTTCAATGAACAGGGCTTGATGGTACGCCCACTGTATGACGAACCCTTCATGATCGCCCTGCCCCGCCATCATCAATGGGCGCAGCGGCAGGCTATCTCAAGCGCAGAACTCAAGACCGAGACCATGCTGCTGCTGGGCGCGGGTCACTGCTTCCGTGATCAGGTGCTTGAAGTCTGCCCCGAGATGTCGCGCTTCTCGACCGCCGGTGTTGGCATTGCGCGTACCTTCGAAGGCTCATCATTGGAAACCATCCGTCATATGGTCGCCTCCGGTATCGGCATCACGGTTTTGCCGAAAGGCTCGGTGCCTGCGGCACCCGGCGCAGATCACATGCTGCGCTACGTCCCCTTCGAAGACCCAGTACCTTCGCGTCGTGTCGTCATCGCCTGGCGCAAAAGCTTCACGCGTACCGGTGCGATTGAAGCGGTAAGACAGGCCGTAATATCCTGCCCCATGCCCGGCCTGACCATGCTGCCGGGTGCCGGGCTGCAGGAAGGGTGAAATGGCCAGGGCATGCACGGACAGAGTTGAGGGCTGCATTTGGTTGCGGGTCATGCGTGCAATTTTTTCATTGAACTCATGCGCTTAGTTAAAATAAAGACGCTGGATCCCGGCCTGCGCCGGGATGACGTTTTAAAAATTGTGGGCCTGAAAATCATCATCTTGGCGCAGGGCGAAGTGGGGAATTAGCAACGCATACGTTGCACCGACCGAAGCGGGATCCAGCGTCTTTCGTTGTGCACGCACTGACTGTGACAATGAAAAATACCAAACTACGCAACTCAGTGATCATTCGTCGATTCATTCTCTACGCCCGATTGGTGCGTCTCGACAAACCCATCGGCAGCTTGCTGCTGTTATGGCCTACCTTGTGCGCATTGTGGCTGGCCTCTGCGGGCAAACCAGACTGGCATCTGGTGGCCATTTTTACCGTAGGTACCGTACTCATGCGCTCGGCCGGTTGTGCGATCAATGATTTTGCCGACCGCGATTTTGATCGTCACGTCAAACGTACCGCAGAGCGTCCGCTGACTTCCGGTCAGATAAAAGCGTGGGAAGCGGTATTGGTAGCAGCAGTGCTCGCCCTACTATCGCTTGCGCTGATACAGCCACTCAATCTGCTCACCCAACAGTTATCGGTACTCGCCGTCCTGATCGCTACAAGCTATCCCTACTTCAAGCGATTTTTCGCGCTGCCGCAGGCCTATCTGGGCATTGCTTTCGGGTTCGGCATACCGATGGCCTATGCCGCCGTGCTCGACGCCGTACCCGTTGAGGCGTGGGTGCTGCTGCTGGCGAATGTCTTTTGGGCGCTGGCTTATGACACGGAGTACGCAATGGTCGACCGGGACGATGATCTTCGGATTGGCCTGCGTACTTCAGCGATTACCTTCGGACGATACGACGTACTGGCCGTCATGCTGTGCTACGCAATCAGCCTTGCGCTGATCACTGCTGTGGGTCTGCAGCATAGACTGGGCGCCGGTTTCTTGATCGGCATGCTTGTCGCGGCCGGCATCGCCGTCTATCACTGGACGCTGATACGCGGACGCGACCGCATGCGTTGCTTTGCCGCATTCAGACACAACAACTGGCTGGGCGCTGCCGTCTTTGCCGGCGTTACATTGGGATGAGCTCCATTCGATTCTTCGAATGCCGCGCGCAGACAACAGCGGCCCATTTTTTCCCGACTCCTTCTTGTAGCCCACCTCGGCGCAGGCAGATAATCGCGCGTTCCAGCGCCAGATAGACGATGCAGTAATGCGCGTCTAATGGCAAATTTGACTGCCTGAGCAGTCTGAACGTATTGCCGATCTGCCTTACCGACAATGGACATTTCCGAACTGCTTGCTTTTACCGTCAAAAACGGTGCGTCTGATCTTCATTTGTCCGCAGGCTTGCCGCCAATGATCAGGGTGCATGGCGATGTGCGGCGTATCAACCTGCCACCCATGACGCACAAAGAAGTCCACGCGATGATCTATGAGGTCATGAACGATGCGCTACGCAAGCGCTATGAGGAAGCACTGGAAGTCGACTTCTCGTTCGAGCTACCCGGCCTCGCCCGTTTTCGAGTGAATGCTTTCAACCAGGATCGTGGCGCCGCTGCGGTGATGCGCACCATCCCTTCGAAAATCCTGTCTCTGCAAGACCTGAAGACACCACCGATCTTCTCTGATCTGGCCTTGAAGCCGCGCGGGCTGGTGCTGGTCACCGGCCCAACAGGCTCAGGAAAATCCACCACACTCGCAGCCATGGTCAATCATGTCAATGAAAACGAATATGCCCATGTGCTGACGATTGAAGATCCGATTGAATTCGTTCATGAATCCAAAAAAGGACTGATTAATCAACGTGAAGTCGGCCCGCATACACATTCATTCTCTGCAGCTCTGCGCTCAGCACTGCGTGAAGATCCCGACGTGATTCTGGTCGGCGAGCTGCGCGATCTCGAAACCATACGGCTGGCACTGACCGCAGCCGAAACAGGGCATCTGGTGTTCGGCACCTTGCACACCGTGTCAGCGTCAAAAACGATAGACCGTATCGTCGATGTCTTCCCCGGCGAAGAAAAAGACATGGTGCGCGCGATGCTATCCGAATCACTGCAAGCGGTGATCTCGCAAACACTGATCAAAAACCGCGAGGGCAACGGCCGGGTAGCCGCGCATGAAATCATGCTGGGCACCCCGGCGATACGGAATCTGATTCGGGAAGCCAAGGTCGCTCAAATGTACTCCGCCATGCAAACTGGCACTGCGCTGGGTATGCAAACGCTGGATGCCTGCCTGATGGGACTGGTCAAGAGCCAACGAATTTCGCTGGAGGCCGCACGTGCTGCCGCCAAAATGCCCGAGAATTTTACGGGTTAATCATGGAAATCACCCGCGCGCAATCACTGATGTATCAATTGCTAGGCTTGATGAAAGAAAAAGGCGGTTCAGACCTGTTCATCACCGCCGGCTTTGCACCAGCCATCAAATTCAGCGGCAAGCTCACACCGGTCTCTAAAACCATACTCTCTGCCGAGGAAAGTGCCGCGCTCGTTCATGCGCTCATGAATGAGTCACAGTCAGCAGAATTCCGGTCAACGCATGAATGCAATTTCGCCGTCAGCCCACAAGGCTTAGGCAGGTTTCGCGTGTCAGCCTTCATGCAGCAGGCCAAAGCAGCTATGGTGATCCGAACCATCACTACCGACATCCCCGAGCTTGATGCGCTGAACGTACCACCACAACTCAAAGATATCGTCATGTCCAAGCGCGGACTGATCATCATGGTCGGCGCAACCGGCTCAGGCAAATCGACGACGCTGGCCGCGATGATCGGGCATCGCAATGCGAACAGTCATGGGCACATCATTACCATCGAAGATCCGGTGGAATTCGTACACCCCCACATGAATTGCATCATCACGCAGCGCGAAGTCGGCACCGACACCGCCGACTGGCACACTGCATTACGCAATACCTTGCGACAGGCACCGGATGTGATTCTGATTGGCGAAATCCGAGATAGAGAGACCATGGATCATGCGATCGCCTTTGCCGAAACCGGCCATCTGTGTCTGGCCACGCTGCACGCGAACAATGCGAATCAGGCACTGGATCGTATTGTGAATTTTTTTCCGGAAGAGCGCCGGCAGCAGGTATTGATGGATCTGTCGCTGAATCTCAGAGCCATGATTTCGCAACGGCTGATTCCCGCCAAATCAGGCAGTGGACGCTGCGCTGCCGTGGAAATCATGCTGAACTCACCGTTGATATCTGATCTGATTTTCAATGGTAATGTTCATGAGATTAAAGAACTGATGAAAAAATCCCGCGAACTTGGCATGCAGACCTTTGATCAGGCGCTGTTTGATCTGGTCGAGGCTGACAAGATTTCTGTCGAAGATGCACTGCGTAACGCCGACTCCGTCAATGATCTGCGGCTCGCTGTCAAACTGCATGGAAAAAATTCGCAGGCGGTCGATACGGGTGCCTCGATTGAGGGGCTGGATATTATCTGAGGCCAGACTGGCTCCACTATTTAACAAGCTTTTTCATCAGGGCTCTGCTGCGTTACCCCGTCAACATTAAGCTGTAACTGCCTTACAATTCGACGTTCTGCTTCGCCCACAGTAATACCTAATTTTTTAGCAGCTAGCCTGCATTCCAAGAAAATTCTACCTCTGAAGATTGTTTTTTTTGTGTGTGTGGGGGGGGTGAATTACCTTAGCGTACCCGGCCCCACTTTATCGGCTCACGCCTCTTCAACAAGTCAAATCGTTAGTGTTTTTTTAAATTGGTATTAAAAATTTTTCAGGAATTACAACCTGAGCATGTGTTATTCCCAATGGTGGCATCCTCAACTAGGGATGGCGTTCCAAACTCGCATTTATTATGCTAATTTCTTCGCAAGCCATTGATTTTTGTTTCATCCGATTCTTGCTCAGAGCGTATTGAACACTTTCACTAGCAGGTCAAAATGCTTCGGTGCTATGCGCTTGAGCTATATAATCTTCCAATCAAAGTTACAATCCATTCTTGAACCCGCTTGAGATATGAGCAAACAACTAATTGAAGTCAGCAAGTTTTTGAGCTGTGTGCTTCGGCATCATCCGGATGCGATTGGCATCACGCTTGACCTCGAAGGCTGGACTGACATTTCTGCATTGATCGCGGCCGCTGCCATTGGCGGCAAGCATCTTGATCGGGACTTGATTCAGGCTGTGGTAACGATAAGTGAAAAGAAACGATTCGCGATTTCCGAAGATGGCTTGCGTATTCGGGCCTTACAAGGGCACTCAACCGAAGATGTGGATATCGAATATGTAGAACAGGTACCCCCCGAATTTCTTCACCACGGCACCGCGACACGTTTCGTGGAATCGATTCTTAAAGAAGGACTGATCGCAGGCTCGCGTCAGTATGTACATCTTTCGCAAGACGAACAGACCGCGCTCGCTGTCGGACAACGACACGGCAAGCCGGTCGCGTTAAAAATTAAAACCTTGTTCATGTACAAACGAGGCTACAACTTCTTTCAAGCGGCAAACGGCGTTTGGTTGGTGGCGAAAGTTCCAATGGAATTTATCGAATATTAACTAACGCCTGAAAATTAATCAGAATTATTCTTGTGCGCCTTCTTCAGTTTTAAATTTGGTAGCTTCGGTCTCGGTTTTTTCTAGCCACTCCGCGAAGCTGCTCGCTTCACCTCTTTGCTCCCAACCTGGGGGGCAGAATGAATGAATATAGAAAACTTTCGGCTTGCCTGATATATCAGAACCATCGAAACAGACGACGTCATCAGACCCACCATGCTTTGCGAAAGGCACAAGCATTCGTGAAGGAAATTGCTTTCGTAATGTGTCTGCCCAATAAATTGCCGAATTCTTATGGGGTGAAAGCCACCACCAAGGATCGATATCCGGCAACCCTTTTTCGACTAAGTCTAGATAAGGCTGTGGAAATTTAAAATTACTTAGTGACGAGTAATCTTCAAACAGATATTTTTCGCTGCCCATTATTTTGACCCTCCTGTTAAACGTGGCAACTGGTCCGCACCGTAAGGATATTTCACACCAAATCTACCACTCTGGCTATTGATGCGAATCATGACGGCATCCCCCCACGTGGACGGAACTTGACCACCTTTGGTAAATCTCCCAATTTCATCTGCTGTTAGTGGCGCATCAAATGATCGAACGTTCACCTGCGCATCAATGCCTGCTTCTCGTGCAGCCATGATGCGAGTATTGTCAATGCTAGTCAGGCGGCCATCCGGCATTCTAACCACATCGACAGGATCGCCCTTCCATCCGTTCGTACGCATGCTTGCAACAAGATCATCGTATGTGTACGCTTGTTTTGTAGTACTTTCAATCTTGCCGAAAGAAATAGAATTCTGCGAGAATCTGATTTCGCTCGCAGCAATTGTATTTGTACTAGTTACACTAATCGGCGTCGTGTTGGGCACCGCATGCGGCACCGGCACCCCCGTCAGTGGCACCCCCGCCGCTGTCCCCGCCGCCACATCTACCGCACCGATACACGCGGTCGGATTCGCTGTGCAATAGAGTACT